>JAGXSN010000021.1 GCA_018333815.1 Sulfuritalea sp.
CCATGCACGACGCGATGGCCGACGGCGACGATCCGGCGGTCGCCGGCGTGGCGCGCCAGCCACTGCACGAGATGGGCGAGGGCGGCGCGGTGCTGGCCCGCGCCATTGATCGGCAGGTCGGTGTCGTCGAGCACGCGGCCTTGCGCATCCTTCGCCTTGAGGTGGGGCGTGGCGCCGATGCCGTCGATCTGGCCGACCAGTTCGGGTTTCGCCGGGACGGGATGATCGCGCCGGAACAGGGCGAACTTGATCGAGGACGACCCCGCGTTGAGGGTCAGCAGCGCTTCGGCCATGACGGCCTCACTTGCCCGGCTTGCGCTTGGCGTGCGCCATGACAACGGCGATCGCGGTCGAGGCGGTGCGCGTCTGCGCCGAATCGGCGCGGCTGGTCAGCACGATCGGCACGCGCGCGCCCAGCACGATGCCGGCGGAGAGCGCGTCGGCGAGGTATTCGAGCTGCTTGGCCAGCATGTTGCCCGACTCGATGTCCGGTACGAGCAGGATGTCGGCCTGGCCGGCGACGACGGACTTGATGCCCTTGGTGCGCGCGGCGACGACCGAGATCGCATTGTCGAAGGCGAGCGGGCCGTCGAGCAGGCCGCCCTTGATCTGGCCGCGGTCGGCCATCTTGCACAGCGCGGCGGCGTCGAGCGTCGCCGGCATCTTCGGGTTGACGGTTTCGACGGCGGCGAGGAGCGCCACCTTCGGCTCGGCGATCTTCAGCATGCGCGCCAGGTCGATGGCGTTCTGGACGATGTCCGCCTTGGTCGGCAGGTCGGGCGCGACGTTGACGGCGGCATCGGTGATCATCAGCGGGCGCGGGTAGGTCGGCACGTCCATCAGGAAGACATGGCTGATGCGGCGCTCGGTGCGCAGGCCGGTGGCCTTGTCGATCACCTCGCTCATCAGTTCGTCGGTGTGCAGACTGCCCTTCATCAGCGCCTCGACCACGCCTTCGCGCGCCAGCGCGACGCCCGACTCGGCGGCGGCATGGCTGTGCGGCACGTCGAGAAACTGGCAGCCGTAGAGGTTCAGGCCCATTTCTTCGGCGAGCTTGCGGATTTTCTCTTCCGGACCGACCAGGGTCGGATCGACCAGGCCGCGGTCGCGCGCCTGCAGCGCGCCCTTGAGCGATTCGGCGTCGCAGGGATGGATCACCGCCAGCGGAATCGGCGCCAGGCCGCGGGTGATCTCGAGCAGGTGCTCGTAGCGCGCGGTCTTGGTCGTCGACAGCTTGATCTCGGGCAGCGTCGCCCGGGCGCGCCGGATCTTCTCGATCGGCGCGACGACCTCGGCGCTGCCGCGGATCACCCGCTCGCCGTCCTGATTCACGCAGATGCAGTCGAACAGGATGTGGTGGTTGTGATCGAACTTGCGCTGGCAGGTTACGGTAACGGTGAGCGTGTCGCCGATGCGCACGCTGCGGTCGAAGTGCAGGCTCTGGTCGACATACACCGTACCCGGGCCGGGAAACTGCATGCCGAGGATGTTCGAGAACAGCATGCCGCCCCACATGCCGTGGCCGACCACCTCGCGGAACTGCGACGAGCGGGCGTATTCGGGATCGACGTGGGTCGGGTTCATGTCGCCCGAGATGATCGCGAACAACTGGATGTCTTCCGGGCGCAGCGTGCGCGCGAGGGTGGCGCTGTCGCCCACCTCGATTTCGGCGTAAACGCGGTTTTCGATGATGTCGTGGAATTCCTCGCTCATGGCTGCTTCCCGCGTCTGGTTGTCGGAGGGCGCATTTTCGCCCTATGTTTGCTGCGATGCAACAGCGAAGTGAGGGGCGCGCGGCTCCTGGCGGTAAAACCGGCGCAGCTGCTCATAGACCGCGGGGTATTCCTCGAACAGCAAATCCGGAGCCTCGAAGAAAACTTCGCTCGTCACGGCGAAGAACTCGCTCGGGTGCTCGGCGGCATAGGGATCGATGGCGGTCTGCCCGCCGCGCATTTCGGCCGCCCTGACGCGCCGGCGGAAATCGGCGTAGGCGGCGGAAAACGCGGCGCTCCAGTCGGCCTGGCTCATGTCGGCAGGCAATGCCGGCATGCCGTCGGTTGCCCCGTTGGTCATGTCGAGCTTGTGGGCGAACTCGTGGATGACGATGCTGACGTCGCCAACCTCCTCCGGATGATCGAACCAGGACAGCAGCACCGGCCCGTCCTCCCAGGCCTCGCCCAGCACCGGGTCGTCGTACTCATGGACGATGCCGTCCGCGTCGACGATGCGGCGCGAAATGACGAAGTCGCCGGGATAGACGACGACGCCGACCCAGCCGCGATACCAGTCGAGGCCGAGGTTGAGGATGGGCAGGCAGGCCTGCAGCGCGATGGAGAGCTGGATCGGCACGGTCAGGCGCAGACCGCGCGCGCCATGCCATTCCTTTTCGGCGATGAAGGCGCACGCCAGTTCACGCAGGCGCCGGCGCTCGTCGTCGCCGAGCCGGTCGAGGAAGGGCAGGGCATATTCCGCCTCCCGCCACTGCGCCGCGGAGATATCGAGTTGGCGAGCGGCGCGCCGTCGCCGCCAGTTGCGCCAGGCGTCCAGCAAGGTGCCGTCCCGGGAGGGGTGGCGCGCCGTCCCGCCAGCGCCGACTTTCGCCGGACTACTCGACCTTGGCCTTGGCGCGCAGGTCGAGGATGTGCTTCTCGACTGCCATCTGGCGCAGGCGCTGGACGATCTGCGGCCTGACGTCGTCGAAGTTCGGGGCCTTCAGCTCGCGCACGTCGTCGAGCTGGATGACATGCCAGCCGAAGTTGCTCTGCACCGGGGTTTCGGTGAACTTCCCCTTGCCGAGCTTGACCATCGCCTCCGCGAACGGCGGCACGTAGCTGGCCTTGTTGGCCCAGCCGAGCTCGCCGCCCTTGTCCCGCGAGCCGGGATCCTTCGAGGCCTTCGCCAGTTCCTCGAACCGCTCGCCCTTTTTCAACCGCTCGATCAGCGCCCGCGCTTCGGCCTCTTGATCGACCAGGATGTGGCGCGCCTTGTATTCCTTGTCGCCGAGGGCGCCGGTGAGCGTGCTGTATTCCTTGCGCACCTCCTCGTCGGCGATCTTCACGTTGCGCGCGAAGTCGTTGAGATAGGCGCCGATCAGCACGCCCTGGCGCGCCAGGGCGACCTGGGCCTGCACGTCCGGCTTCTTGTCAAGCCCCTTCGCCACGGCGGCCTGGGTCAGCACCTCGCGCCGCACCAGTTCCTCCCGCACCGCCTGTTCGAGCTCGGGCGAGCGGGCCTGGCCCTGGGCGAGCTGGTTGGCCATCAGCACCTCGGCGTGCGCGGCCGGAATCGGCTTGCCATTGACCTTGGCGTAAGGGGGGTTGGCCATGGCGGCGGGCGCGGTCAACAGGGCGAACGCGGACAAAAACAGCAGAGCGGGTTTCATGTGGGCTCCTATGGTTCGAAGCGGGAATGGATTTCGTCGGGGGACTTGGCGTCTATGCTCAGGGCATGAATGCGCAGCCCGGCAAAATCGCCGATGGCATCATACACGAGGCGGTGGCGGCGCAGGGTCGACAGGCCGGCGAAATGCGGCGCGACGATGCGCACGGCGTAATGGCCGCCTTCCTTCGCGCCGGCATGCCCGGCATGCAGGTGGCTGTCGTCGCGGATTTCGAGCGCGACCGGCTCCAGCGCGGCGAGGCGGGCGCGGAGCCGGTCCGCGGCATTCATGCCAGCAGCACTTTCCTGAAGGGTTTGACGCTCACGCTGGCGAAGACGCCGGCGGCGACATAGGGGTCGGCATCCGCCCAGGCGCGGGCCTCGTCCAGCGAGGGAAATTCGGCGACGATCAGGCTGCCGGAAAAGCCGGCCGGGCCGGGATCGGGGCTGTCGATGGCCGGGCAGGGGCCGGCGAGCACCAGCCGGCCGGCGGCGAACAGCGCCTGCAGGCGCTCCAGATGGGCGGGGCGGGCGGCCAGGCGCCGCTCGAGCGAGTCGGGCGCGTCCGCGCCGAGGATCAGGTAAAGCATCGGCGCGCCTTCCTTTCGGGGTCGTTGGCGCGCCAGTCGGCCCGCTTATAATCGTCGCTCATTTTTCGCAGGTAAGTTGGGGAATGCGCATTGTAGTCCTGGGCGCGGGTTTGATCGGCGTCGCGTCCGCCTGGTTCCTCGGCGAGGATGGCCACGAGGTGATCGTGGTCGAGCGCCAGCCCGGCCCGGCGGGCGAGACCAGCTACGCCAACGGCGGGCAGATTTCGACCAGCCACGCCGAGCCCTGGGCCAATCCGGCCGCGCCGCTCAAGCTCGCGAAATGGCTCGGCCGCGAGGATTCGCCCCTGCTCTGGCGCCTGCGCGCCGATGCCGCGCAATGGGCCTGGGGCCTGCGCTTCCTGCGCGAATGCCTGCCCGGCCGCACGCGCGCCAACATCCGCGCCATCCTCGCGCTCGCCCTCGACAGCCGCGCGCGCCTGAAAGCGCTGCGCCGCGAACTGGAGCTGGATTACGATTGCCTCGAACGCGGCATCCTGCACTACTACACCGACGCCGCCGAGTTTGCCCGCGCCCTGCCGCAAGCCGAGTTGATGCGCCGGTTCGGCTGCGACCGCGTCGTCAAGTCGGCGGCCGAATGCCTGGCGATCGAACCGGCGCTCGGGGCCTCGACCGTGCCGATCGTCGGCGGCACCTGGACGGCGGACGACGAATCGGGCGACGCGCAGCGCTTT
>JAGXSN010000022.1 GCA_018333815.1 Sulfuritalea sp.
CGCCGGGCTCGCCTCCAGTCGCCCTACGGGCTCCTTCCGGCGAACCCGGCGCAACCCCTTCCACTTTCGATTCCTTCACCATTTCCCAACTCCTTTTTCAGACACGATTTAACCCCAAATTCGTGTCCAGAAAAATCGGGGGCGGCTCATTGTTTGGCGGTACATACACGCTGTAACCCTTCAGCGTCCCAATTCCGCCGAGCAGTGTTTGCACCTGCCAATGGCTCAAGTTGCTGGCGATTGCATGCGATGTGATTCCGTCGGTTGGCAACGCATCCAGACCACCGAAAGCATCCACATTGAAATGTCCAACTCTGGGCAAGTACAGTTCCTTGGTACTTGACCCGTAAGCAATCTGCACCTTGTATTGGCCATCGGAGGCGAGCGGTGATTGCCTGATTGCGGCCTCGAAATCTCCATACGGTATGAACAGCGGCGGCTCGCGGTCAGTGAAAAAGCAAAGATATGAAAGGTGCCCATCCAGCGAATTCAGGTCAACGCGTCGAAGGCCAAAGAAAGCCACACCCTTCCCATGCAGCTTCGAGTAGCGCAAGTAAACACGGATGCCATTCTTCAGCTCAATGAGCGATTGGCTACCTGGCAGCCTGGAAATCTTTCCGAACCGCTTCTCTATCTCGACCAAGAGCCCTGTTTTGAAATCGTTTGCCATATCGTCATTGTGGCTGACTGCCGCGTAAATTTGTCAGCAATAACACCAACTCGGCGATGGCAGTAAATGGCTCTGGATCGTCATAGGCGGTGGCTCTGGTTGCCTGCCGCCCAGCGCGCAGCGTGGCAACGTCCAGGTGTTGCCGCGTTGTGGCGAACGTGCCTGTCGCACCCTTTTCATAGCCTGGAAAATACTGCTTCAGACGCTGTATCACTTCATCTCGATGCAGCGGCGCCTGTATCTCCTCGTAGTGCAGCAGCAGCCACAGCTCGAAGCTCGGCACCGACGCGATGGCCTTGAAAATGACAGGCTGCTTGTTGTCGTTCCTGAGTTTGCCATCAAGCGACGCGGCGAGATCCAATGCGTCGAAGTAGCTGGCATGGTCGTCGCGATCGAACACGGCATAGACCTGCTCAAAAGCACGGGGCTGGATGTGCTTATGCCGGTCGCCCTTCTCGAACAGTTCCCTGGCATATTTGACCACTTGGATCGATGACGTCCCCAGCGCGCTGGGCTGGACCTCGACGTTGGCGGTCTGCAGGCGATGGGCAGCGCGAATTTCCCTGAAGTAGTTGGGCTCCGTCTTGCTGCCCTCGGAAACGATCAGGATGCGGTCATAACTGGCACGCCGATTCAGCTTGCGTTCAAGCTGCTTGCGCTGACGCTCCCAAGGGGGGTTGTCGCGCGCCATCAGTGCCTCACCCCCAGGTCGGAGTGGAGGAAAGGCACACCTCCATAGCGACCGATCAGGTAACCACGCTCCAGCGCTTCGTTCTTGCGCGGGCTGAATTCGGACAGAGCCACCAACGTGGATGCCTGCTCCTGATCTTTCTCAACAAACCAGACCTGGTCGCGGCGAAACAGATCCGGGGCGTCGAGCAGCGAGGTGTCGTGAGTGGTGAAGATCAGCTGTGCTCCGCCGGTATTGGCCTCGGGCCGGTGGAACAGCCGCACCAGTTCGCGTACCAGCAGGGTGTGCAGACTGGTGTCGAGTTCATCGATGACCAGTGTCAGCCCCTTCCTCAGGATGTCCAGGACCGGCCCGGTGAGGAACAGCAGATTACGTGTGCCGTTGGATTCGTCCATCAAATCGAACACGGCCTGGCCTTGTTCCGTGACGTGCGAGAAGCGTAGCTGGTGCTCTTCCATTTCTTCAGCGCGCACCTCTGTCTTGCCGGCCACCAGGTCGAAATGGACAGCTTGCCCCGGTACCTTGCGCGTTACGACCTCGATGTCGGCAATACTAATGTCGGCGGCGGTAAGGAAGTCGCAAATCTGCTTACGGCCTTCGACTTGCTTGAGCATCTGGATCGACACCTGAGGGCTGAGCTGGGCCTGCTCGTTGAAGACCACCAGACCATTGGCAAACCAATCGAACACGGGGCGCAGCGCCTCGCTGTTGAGCTGCACCGCCATCGACAAGAATAGGGCATTCGGCCGGGTGGCGCTTTCCCAGAGGTTCTTGGGGCCCTTGAGGCCAGGACCGAATTCGTACACGTCCTTGCCGGTCTTGGCATCAAAAACACGTTCGAACCAGCGCTGTGGCTTGAAGGCCTTATAGACCAGCAAGTGCTCGCGCACGATGCGCTGCGGGGACATGGCAAAGCCATACTGGTAGCGTACGCCGTCCACAATGAAGGTGACTTCGAACTCGGTCGGCTGGCCGGCTGATTCGGTATCGAGCCGGAAGGGCTGCACAGCATAGGTCTGACCGGGCTGGATAACGGTGGCTGACTCCATCACCACACCGCGCATGTACTGAAGTCCTTTGATGAGATTGGACTTGCCGCTGGCGTTGGCGCCGTAGAGGACGGCACTCCTCAGCAGATTGGGCGCAGCCTTGAGGTTGGTGGTGAGCGTGTGAGTGTCCTGCAGGGTCTTATCCTTGGACGCAACAAGGCTAAGCACCTGCTCGTCACGCAAGCTGCGGAAGTTCTTGATGCGGAACTCGACCAACATCGTATTCACCTTGGGCGCATAAAATATTTGCCAATTATGCATGAATAACGCAGAAATGCAATTTATTTTTGTATATCAGTCGCTGTTATGATAAGATCACCATCCGCCAATAGCCAGCCAACCATGTGGAGCGTCGTCGGAGAACTGGATCCGTGCAGGATGATCAACTTACCGCATTGCAGTTGGAGAACGCCCGCCTGATCTCGCTGCTGGAATCCCACGGCATCGAATGGCGCCTGCCGCCCCCGCCTGCCGCACCAACTCCAGAACCCGAGTCCTCACGGCTCTCCACTGGCGAAAAGGTCGCTCTGTTCAGTCGCCTGTTTCGGGGACGAACCGACGTGTATCCCGTCCGGTGGGAAAGCAAGACCACCGGCAAGGCCGGCTACTCGCCGGCCTGCGCCAACGAATGGCTTGCCGGGGTCTGCGAAAAACCTCGCATAAAATGCGGTGACTGCGGCAAGCGACCGCTGATACCGCTGTCGGACTCAGTGATCTACGACCATCTGGCCGGCGAGCATACGGTCGGGGTGTATCCCCTGCTGGAGGACGACACCTGCTACTTCCTGGCGGTCGATTTCGACGAAGCCGAGTGGCGTGACGATGCGCGGGCATTCATTCAGTCCTGCGAAGAACTGGGTGTGCCGGCAGCCCTGGAGATATCCCGGTCAGGCAAGGGCGCGCACGCCTGGGTGTTCTTCGCCGGCAAGGTTTCAGCTCGCGATGCCCGTCGCCTCGGCACCGCCATCATCAGCCATACCTGTGCCCGTACCCGACAACTGAAGCTCGAATCCTATGACCGGTTGTTCCCTAACCAGGACTCCTTGCCCAAAGGTGGCTTCGGCAACCTGATCGCGCTGCCCTTGCAGAAATATCCGCGTGAGAACGGGTGCAGCGTATTCGTCGATGCGGATATGCAGCCCTATCAGGATCAATGGGGATTTCTGTCGACCATCGAGCCGATGGCGTCGCACGACATTGAACCAACCATCTTCAGGGCGACGGGCCATGCCCATCCGCTTGATGTGACGTTCATCGACGACGAGGACTTGAAGGAGCCTTGGAAGCGATCAGCCCTCAAGAAGCTGGCTGGCCCGATGCCGAAGTCGCTGACAGTAACACTCGCCAACCTCGTTTACTTCGAGAAAGCACAACTGCCGCAGGCATTGGCCAATCGGCTGATCCGCTTGGCCGCGTTCCAGAATCCGGAGTTTTACAAGAAGCAGGCGATGCGTTTTTCGGTGTGGGATGAACCTCGCGTAATCGGCTGCGCCGAAAACTATCCCAATCACATCGCATTGCCGCGCGGTTGCCTGGACGCCGCGCTGGAGCTGCTTCGTGACAACACCATTGGTTGCGAGCTGGTCGACGAACGATACTCGGGATCACCGCTGGACGTGGCTTTTGCCGGTACGTTGCGGCTGGATCAGGAATTTGCCGTCGCCGCCATGCTGCATCACGATGCAGGCGTTCTGTGCGCGCCGACGGCCTTTGGCAAAACGGTCATAGCTGCTGCGATGATTGCCCGGCGCGGCGTAAATACACTGGTGCTGGTGCATCGAACCGAACTGCTCAAGCAATGGCAGGAGCGCTTGCAATCGTTCTTGGGCGTTGGCTAGGGTGTGGTCGGCACCATCGGTGGCGGCAAGGCCAAGCCGACAGGCAAAATCGACATCGCTGTGATGCAATCCTTGTCGCGGCAGGGTGAAGTGAATTCGCTGGTCGAAAACTACGGTCACGTGATTGTGGACGAATGCCATCACGTCGGCGCGACGTCGTTCGATGCGATTCTGAAGCAGGCCAAAGCCAAATACGTGCTCGGCCTGACTGCCACACCGATTCGCCGTGATGGCCAGCAGCCGATTATTTTCATGCAATGCGGGCCAACACGTCACACCGCCGCCAAGCCAACGGGTGCGCCACACGATCTGGCAGTCACGCCGTGCACATTGCACTCGCGGATTGATTTGCCACCGGAGGCAGGAATTCAGGATGTTTTTCGGCACCTTGCCATTGACCAAGCCCGAACGAACGCGATTGCTGCCGAGGTCATCAACGTCTATGGTCAGGGTCGTAAGGTGCTGGTGCTGACCGAACGCACCGAACATCTCGATGCCATCCAAACTGTCTTGGGCGGCAAGGTGCCATCGTTGTTTGTCCTGCACGGGCGGATAGCCAAGAAGCAGCGCGCCACCCTGATCGCGGAACTCAACGCACTGCCACCCGATGCACCGCGCGTCCTGCTGGCAACCGGCAAACTGGTCGGTGAAGGTTTCGACCACCCACCGCTCGATACCCTGGTGCTGGCGATGCCTGTATCGTGGAAAGGGACGCTACAGCAGTACGCTGGTCGTTTGCACCGCGAGCACGCCACCAAAACCGACGTGCGCATCGTCGATTTTGTCGACACAGGCCACCCGGCGCTGCTGCGGATGTGGGAAAAGCGCCAACGTGGATACCGGGCGATGGGATACAGAATTGCTGCATAACATGCAGCGAACCGCAGACACCCGCAGCGTTACTCATTGGTTCCAATCACTACTGTCCGGTAGATTTCAGAACAGAATCAGCTGGTTGCTGTCGGGCGCCTCTGGATCGTGCAGTATGGCATTGGCAACCAGTTGATCCAACGTGATTTTCTCGAAGATATTGGTCTCGACGAGATGCAGAAAAATCTGTGGCGACACGGGCAGGCGGTGATGCCTGATGGCGATGAGCACCAGCAGATAGGTGCACACCGCGGTCCAGATTTGCGCCTTGACGGCGTTGATCGAATTGCCGAAGAAGTG
>JAGXSN010000023.1 GCA_018333815.1 Sulfuritalea sp.
GGCGACCGCCGGATCGTCGCCGTCGGCCATCGCGTCGTGCATGGCGGCGAAAGCTACTCGCAACCGATCCGGATCGACGATGCGCATTTCTCCCGCCTCAAGGACTTCATCCCGCTCGCTCCGCTGCACCAGCCGCACAACCTCGCCGGCATCGAGGCGCTGCGCGCCGCCCTGCCCGGCGTGCCCCAGATCGCCTGTTTCGACACCGCCTTCCACCGCAGCCAGCCGTCCATCGCGCAGCTGTTCGCCCTGCCCCGCCGCATCACCGCGCAGGGCGTGCGGCGCTACGGCTTCCATGGCCTGTCCTACGAATACATCGCCGCCGTGCTGCCGCAGCATCTTGATGCCGGGCGCGCGAACGGCCGGGTGATCGTCGCGCATCTGGGCAACGGCGCTTCGATGTGCGGCATGGTCGGCCGCAAGAGCCAGGCCTCGACGATGGGCTTCACCGCCGTCGAAGGGCTGATGATGGGCACGCGCACCGGCGCGCTCGATCCCGGCGTGCTGCTCTACCTGATGGACTACGACGGCATGGACGCCCAGGCGCTGACCCACCTGCTCTACAAGGAATCCGGTCTGCTCGGCGTCTCCGGCATCTCGTCCGACATGCGCGTACTGCTGGCCTCCGACCAGCCCGAGGCGAAAGAGGCCGTCGACCTGTTCTGCTACCGCATCGTGCGCGAAATCGGCTCGCTCGCCGCCGCGCTCGGCGGCCTCGACGCGCTGGTGTTCACCGGCGGCATCGGCGAGCATGCCGCCCCGGTGCGCGCGATGGTATGCAAGCCGCTGGGCTGGCTCGGCCTCGACTTCGATGTCGCCGCCAATGCCGGCGGGGCGGAATGCATCAGTACGCCTGCCAGCCGCGTCGCCGCGCTGGTGCTGCCGACCAACGAGGAATGGATGCTCGCCCGCCACACGGCCGGGCTGCTGTAGGCGAAAGTCGGCGCGGGCGGGACGGCATCTATAATCCGCCCCCTTTGCAACCTCCGCATGCCGCCGTGTCCAAGCTCGCCCACGAAATCGCCCGCCGCCGCAGCTTCGCCATCATCTCCCACCCGGACGCGGGCAAAACCACGCTGACCGAAAAGCTGCTGTGGTTCGGCGGCGCGATCCAGGTCGCCGGCGAGGTACGTGCCAGGAAGGCCGCGCGCCACGCCACCTCCGACTGGATGGAACTGGAAAAGCAGCGCGGCATCTCGGTCACCTCGTCGGTGATGCAGTTCCCCTACCGCGAGCACATGATCAACCTGCTCGACACGCCGGGCCACCAGGACTTCTCCGAGGATACCTACCGCACGCTGACCGCCGTCGACTCGGCGACCATGGTGATCGACTCGGTGAACGGCGTCGAGGCGCAGACCATCAAGCTCTTGAACGTCTGCCGCCTGCGCGCCACGCCGATCCTCACCTTCATCAACAAGCTCGACCGCGAGGGCCGCGCACCGATCGACCTGCTCGACGAGATCGAGGACGTGCTGCAGATCCAGTGCGCGCCGATGACCTGGCCGATCGGCATGGGCAAGGGCTTTCGCGGCGTGTACGACCTCTACGACGACTGCATCTGCTTCTTCGACCCGCAGGCGGAAAAAGGCGCCTCGCGCACCATCGAAAAGCTCGACAATCCCGAACTCGACGAGCTGCTCGGCTACCAGGCGGCGGAGCTGCGCGCCGAAGTGGACCTGGTGAAAGGCGCCTCGCACACTTTCGACAAGGACGCCTACCTCGCCGGCAAGCAGACGCCGGTGTTCTTCGGCTCGGCGATCAACAACTTCGGCGTGCAATCGCTGCTCGACGCCATCGTCGACCTCTCGCCGCCGCCGCAGCACCGCCCGGCGGCGACGAGACAAGTGGAACCGCTGGAGCCGAAGTTCTCCGGCTTCGTCTTCAAGATCCAGGCCAACATGGACCCGAAGCACCGCGACCGCATCGCCTTCGTGCGCGTCTGCTCCGGCCACTACACGCGCGGCATCAAGTTGAAGCAGATCTCCACCGGCAAGACGCTGGCGGTGAACAACGCCATCACCTTCATGGCGCAGGACAGGAGCACCACCGACGAAGCCTGGCCCGGCGACATCCTCGGCATCCCCAACCACGGCACCGTCGTGCTCGGCGACAGCTTCACCGAGGGCGAGGATCTCAAATTCACTGGCATTCCCTGCTTCGCGCCGGAGCATTTTCGCCGCGCGCAGATCAGGAACCCGATGAAGATGAAGCAACTGCAAAAGGGCTTGCAGCAGCTCGCCGAGGAAGGCGCGACGCAACTGTTCAAGCCGCTCGGCTCCAACGACCTGATCCTGGGCGCGGTGGGCCTGCTGCAGTTCGACGTCGTCGCCCACCGGCTCGAACACGAATATGGCGTCGACTGCTTTTTCGAGCCGGTGAACGTCGCCACCGCGCGCTGGCTGCGCGGCAGCGATCTCGCGCTGCGCGCGCTGGCAGAGCGCGCCGGCGCGAACCTCGCGCTTGATGGCGCCGGCGACTATGTGTATCTCGCGCCCAACCGCGTCAATCTCCAGATGGCTCAGGAGCGTCATCCCGACATCGTGTTTCTGGAAACCCGCGAGATTCACTGAGGAGATTCACTGAACCCCACGGCTATAATCCAACCCCTTTGATTTTGAAAGCATTCCATGGAAGCCGAACGCCTCAACGCCATCGCCCACCACATCGCCGACCTCGCAGCGCGCGGCGATCAACTCCGGAGGTATCTTTGACTTCGAAACGAAGTCGGAGAAACTCGCTGAAATCAATCGGCTGATGGAAGACCCCGGCATCTGGAACGATGCCGGGCGCGCCCAGGCCCTGGGCAAGGAAAAGAAATCCCTCGAAGCCGTCGTCGGCACGCTGGCAGGCGTGAAGCACTCTCTCGCCGATGCGCGCGAGCTGTTCGATCTGGCGAAGGAAGAAAACGACGAAGACACGCTGCTGGCGGTCGAAGCCGACCTGGCCGGCGTCGAAGCGAAAGTAGCCGACCTCGAATTCCGCCGCATGTTTGCCAATCCGGCCGACCCGAACAACTGCTTCATCGACATCCAGGCCGGCGCCGGCGGCACCGAGGCCTGCGACTGGGCCAGCATGTTGCTGCGCCAGTATCTCAAATACTGCGAGAAAAAGGGCTTCAAGGCCGAGATTCTGGAGCAGACCGACGGCGATGTCGCCGGCATCCGCAGCGCGTCGTTGAAAGTCGAGGGCGATTATGCCTATGGCTATTTGCGCACCGAAACCGGCGTGCACCGCCTGGTGCGGAAGAGCCCCTTCGATTCGTCGGGCGGCCGCCACACCAGCTTCGCCAGCCTCTACGTCTATCCCGAGATCGACGATTCGATCGAAGTCGAGATCAACCCCGCCGACCTGCGCGTCGACACTTTCCGCGCCTCCGGCGCCGGTGGCCAGCACATCAACAAAACCGACTCGGCGATCCGCATCACGCACGCGCCCAGCGGCATCGTCGTGCAGTGCCAGAACGACCGCTCGCAGCACCGGAACCGCGCCGAGGCAATGGCGATGCTCAAGTCGCGGCTCTACGAACTGGAACTCCGCAAACGCCAGGCCGCGGCCGACGTGCTCGAAGCCGGCAAAACCGACGTCGGCTGGGGCCACCAGATTCGCAGCTATGTGCTCGACAATTCCCGCATCAAGGACCTGCGCACCAACGTCGAGATTTCCAATACCCAGAAGGTGCTCGACGGCGATCTGGATGTCTTTATCGAAGCCAGCCTGAAACAAGGCGTTTGACGGTCGCCATGGCCAGCGCGACGCGCTCTTCTGCAGCCGAAGCGGACGACCGCCTCGCCGCCTACCTCGCCCCCTCGGTCGTCGCCGACGATCTGCCGGGGCTGTTCCCCCTGATCCAGCACCAGCGCCTGCTCGCCGCCTTCGCCGCGCTGTTCCACGGCAGCCTCGCCGCCGCGCAGATTCGCCTGCTGGTGCTGCGCGCAATCGGCCAGCGCAGCGACGCACCGCGCTGGAGCCGGCGCGAGATCGACGCGCACTTCGCCTACCTCGACCCGGCCAAGCTCGATACCGTCGTCAAGCGCCTGGCGGATCACGAACTGCTGCTGTGGGACGCGGAAGACCGCAGCTATCGCGTCTCCACCCTCGGCCACGGCGCGCTGGCGGCTCTTTCCGCCCTGATGCAGTTCGCCGACGGCGAAGATGCCGGCCTCGGTTTTCTCGCCGCGCAGCTCGCCGGCGGCGCGGCGGCCGGGCGCATCGCGCAGGATCATCTGGCGCAGATGCTGACGCGGCTCACCGAACTCGAAGAAGACTTCGCCGCCGCGGTGCGCTCGGGCTCGGAACTGCAACTCGGCGCCGCCCAGGAACGCTGGCAGTCGGTCTTTTTGTGGATGGAGAAGGGCACCGAGGCGATCCGCACCCTGACGCGCGACGACCTGCTCGACGCCGCCGGCTGGCGGCTGGCCCAGGAAATCGGCCAGCGCCAGTCGCGGCTGATGCGCATGACCGGCGTGTTCGGCCGCGAACTCGCCGCCATGGCGCGCCAGCGCGTGCACCTCTCGCAGGGCGGACTGAGCTCGACGGAACTCGCCGCCTGGCTGAAGACGCGCACGGTCGACCATCTCGTTCAGTTCGCCGCCGATGCCATCGCCTGCGTGCCGGAACCGGTCTTCGTCACCGCCGACGTGATGCTCGACGTCGCCGAAGCCGAACTGCTGCGCGCGAAAGTCGGCGCTGGCGAAACGGCACTCCCCGCCCCGGCGGAGGTCGCCGAAACCCGCGACTTCGCCGCCCCGCTGCCGCCGCAACTGCCGGCCCTGGTCGCCCTGCTGGCGGGGCTGGCCGAACGCACCCCGGTCGCCGATGCCGTCGTCGCCGAAGGCTGGCGCGAATCCGCCTACCGTTTCTCGCTGCTCCCTTTGATCGGCGAGAGCACCGACGACCCGACGCTTACCGATCTGGCCGGCTTGCCGCTGGCGATCATTGCCGCCGGCGCTGCCTTGCAGACCGTCGCGCGGCATGGCGTAGCAACGATTGAAGACCTGCATCTGGAACCGCAACATGGCTGACGACGCCGCCCGCTTCATTGCTCAACTCCTCGCCGAGCGCTGCATGCCGCGCACCGCGCCGCTGGCCCAGCGCGCCCTGATCGATATCGACTTTCGCGCCGACGTGGAACGCCGGCTGGCGGAAAGCGGCCTGCGCCTCCTTGCGAATCCCTTCGCCGACCACCTGGCCGTCGCCATCGACCAGGACGCCGAGCAGGCGGTGTTCGGCCGGGGCGCCACCTGGCTCAACAACAACTTCGGCCTGTCGCGCGACGGCGTGGCGCTGCTGGTGCTGCTCTGGGCGCTGATCGTCCTGCCCAAGCGCGAACGACAATGGTCGCGCGATGCCGAGCAGCAGTCCGACATGTTCGGCGCGGCGAAACCGCTGCCGAAACCCGACGACGCCAGCCGCGGCATCGCCGAAACCACCCTGCGCGCCGATTACGCCGAGGCCTGCGGCGGCTGGACGCGCATCGGCATGAACCTCGGCATCCTCTCGCGCCTGGGTTTCATCGAACGACGCAACAAGATCATCCATGAAGGCCCGCTGCTCGACCTCGCGCTCGACTACGAAACCCTCGCCCCGCGCATCCTCGACGGCGCGCTGGCCGATTTGCTGGCCGGCAAGGCGCCGGCTGCCGTCACCCCGCCGAATAACATCGACCCGCCCGCCGATACCGGAACGCTGGCGCAGCAGGCCGCCGACGCGCTGAATCTGGATAACTGATGTTCCCCATCCTCTCGCTCGAACTCGTCCATTGGGACTACTGGCAGCGCGTCAGCCTGCCGCTGGACGCGGCCATCGTCGCCATTGTCGGGCCGAACGGCTCGGGCAAGACGACGCTGCTCGACGGCCTGCGCACCCTGCTCGGGCAGGATTGCTCAAAGAAACGCGATTACAAACGCTACGTGCGCAAGAACGGCCAGCCCTATGCCTGGCTGCGCGCGGTGGTGGACAATCGCCGCCATGGCAGGCGGACGCATCCGTTTTTCCCCATTCTCGCCGACCGCGTCACGCTGGCCTGCCGCATCGAGAAAAAAGGCGGCGACTGGACGCACGAGTATGCCGTCGTCGAAGGCGAGGCGAGCATCGAGCAATTGGCCGCCGCGGCGCAGTGGCTGGGTCTGCAGGAATACCGGCGGCGCCTCGAACACGCGGGACTCTCGCGCGCCATCGCCCGCGTGCTGTCGCTGGAGCAGGGGCAGACCGACAAGCTGTGCGAGTTTTCGCCGCGCGAACTGCTCGACCTGGTGTTTCATGTCTTCGGCGACAAGGCGGTGCTGGAACGCTACCAGGAGGCGCGCGACCATCAGCGCCAGACGGCGCTGGAACTCGCCGCCGTCGCAGGTCAGTTGCAGCGGCTGGGCGCCGAAGTGGAAAAGCTCAACGGCCAGGTAAATCGCTACCGCGAGTGGCGCCGCCTCTCCGACGAGCGCATCGCGCTGACCAGCGAAATCCGGCCGCGCGTCGAGCATCACTACCTGCGCGAATCGATCCGCATGGCCGGCGTGCAACTGATCGGCAAACGGCGCGAGCACGCCGAGGCGAAAGCGCAACTCGCCGCGCTGGAACAGCGCCTGCCGCGACAGCAGGCGGAGGTCGAGCGTACCCACGCTGCCCTGGCCGACTGGGATGCCCAGCTCGTCCGCCTGCAACTCGACAAAGAGGCCGTCCAACGCCGCGAGACCATCGCCGCAACGGAACTGAAGCGGCGCGACGCCTTGCTCGCCGCCGCCGTGCAGGCCGGCGCGGCCGATGCCGCTCAACTTTCCGCGCAACTCGACACGCGCCGCCAGCGCGAGGATCACCTGCGCCTGCAATGTCTGCCGCTCAAGGAACAACTGGCCGAGCTCGACGAACGCATCGCCCGCCTGCTGCGCGGCGAACGCGCCGATCCGGCCGAAGTGCGCGCGCTGACCGAGGCGCTCGCCGCCGCCGGCATCGGCCATCGGCTCCTGCCC
>JAGXSN010000024.1 GCA_018333815.1 Sulfuritalea sp.
CGCGGCTGGGATTGCGGTTGGGCGCCGTCCGGCCGGCGCCGACGTTCACGCGCGGCTTCACCCATTTCCGCCTGCGGATACGGCCGCTGGTCTGCGCCGTCGCCGCTCGCGTCGGCGTGGCCGAAGCCGGCCTGCGCTGGCTCGATCGGGCTGAACTGGCGCAGGCCGCGCTGCCCGCGCCGATCCGGAAACTGCTCAGCGCGACTCCTTGATCAGCCGGCCGTGCGGCGGCTGGACCGGGCGGGCGTTGTGCGGATAGAGCCGCGCAAAGATGCCGATCTGCTCCGGCGAAACCGGGATCGGTTCCTTGAGCACCATCCACAGGACGTTTTCGGTGCACGGCGGCGTCGTCAGCGAGCCCATGTAGGTGTAGTAGTCGCGGCGCTCGGGCAGCAGCTGCGCAAGGTCGATCGCGACGCCGGGCGGTTCGACGCTCAGACCCTTGTCGAGCGGCATGTGGTTCCACAGGGCCTGGATCAGCGGGTGTTCCGGCCCGCGCTCCACCAGCACGGCGACGATGGCGAGATGGCCCGCCAAGTCGCGATGCACCAGCTGGACGGACATCTCGTAGGTCTTGCCATGGACGCGCTCCTCGGCCGGACGGCGGAACACGAGATGCTCCAGCTGCCAGCCGCGTCCCATCACGGTGATGCTGTTGCCTTCCGCCACGTCGACCCGGAGGGTATGTCCGGTATCGGTGATGCGGAAGCGGGTCGGGCGATAGTCGAAGCGGATGGTTTCCAGATCGACCCGGATGCCGCTACGGATGTCGATCGGCGCCTGGCGCTTGCCGGCGGCGCACAAGGCGTAAGCCGGGGTGATCCTGTGCCAGTTTTCCGGTGCGCCGGGGCCAGCGTAGCCCCACTGCACGCCGGTGAAGTCGGGCTCGGGCGAAGGCTCGACCCGACGCTGGGGCGCGGCGCGCTGCGGACCGGAAGTCGCCAGCATCCTCTCGCGCTGCTGGCGCGTGAGCTCCTGCGCGGCGGCCAGCTCCGGCATCTTCAGCACCGGACGGGGGGCCGGCGCGGGCGGCGCCGGTTGCGCCCGGGGCGCGGCGGCGGGGGGCGCCGGCCTGGGCGCCGCCGGGGGCGGCGCATTCTTAAAGGGGTCCTCGGCCTTGGCTTTGTCGATCGCCGGAACGTCGAACATGCGCGGCCGCTGGGCGGCGGCATCCCCCGCCTGAGCCCGGGCAACATCTGCAACGGCAGTGGCAAAAAGCGCCATCAGCACGGCAACGGTCGAACGGCTCGATACAGACATGACTTTTCCCTTATTCCTTTCCGTTTGCGGATTTACGGCACTTATCTCGTGTACTTTATACGCCATGCGCCGCAAGCCGGCCCCCACATTCGCCGCAGGGTTGCGTTCTCCGCCCGAATCCAGTAGTTTCGCGGGCTGACTTCCGGAGTCCCCGACCCATGAATGCACACCAAAAATTCGCCGCCCCCCAGGCCCAGGTCGATGGCGCGGCGATCCAGCCCCTCCCCAACGCCCGCAAGATCTACGTGACCGGCAGCCGGCCCGACATCCGCGTGCCGATGCGCGAGATCGGCCAGTCCGACACACCGACCCGCCTGGGCGGAGAAAAGAATCCGCCGCTCTGCATCTACGACTGTTCCGGCCCCTACACCGACCCGGCGGCGCGGATCGATTTGCACCAGGGCCTGCCCGCCCTGCGCGAACGCTGGATCGAGGAGCGCGGCGACACCGAGCGCCTGCCCGCCCAATCGTCAGACTACGGCCGCGCCCGGCTCGCCGATCCCGCGCTCGCCGGCCTGCGCCTCCTCGCCCATGTCCGGCAACCGCGCCGCGCCCAAGCGGGGAAGAACGTCACCCAGATGCACTACGCCCGCCTGGGGCTGGTCACCCCGGAAATGGAGTTCGTCGCGATCCGCGAGAATCAGCGGCTCGAGGGCCTCGGCAACGAGCTGCGCCGCCAGCACCCGGGCCAGAGCTTCGGCGCGAGCATCCCGCAAGTCATCACGCCCGAATTCGTGCGCGCCGAAGTGGCGCGCGGCCGCGCCATCATTCCGGCCAACATCAACCACCCGGAAAGCGAGCCGATGATCATCGGCCGCAACTTCCTCACCAAAATCAACTGCAACATCGGCAATTCGCCGCTGGCCTCCTCGATCCAGGAGGAAGTGGACAAGATGACCTGGGCGATCCGCTGGGGCGGCGACACGGTGATGGACCTGTCGACCGGCAAGAACATCCACGAGACGCGCGAATGGATCGTCAGGAACTCGCCGGTGCCGATCGGCACCGTGCCGATCTACCAGGCGCTGGAGAAGGTCGATGGCAAGGCCGAGGAACTGACCTGGGAACTGTTCCGCGACACGCTGATCGAGCAGGCCGAGCAGGGCGTCGACTACTTCACCATCCACGCCGGCGTGCTGCTGCGCTACATCCCGCTGACCGCGAAGCGCATGACCGGCATCGTCTCGCGCGGCGGCTCGATCCTCGCCAAGTGGTGCCTGGCGCACCACCAGGAGAACTTCCTCTACACGCATTTCGAGGACATCTGCGCAATCATGAAGGCCTACGACGTGGCCTTCAGCCTCGGTGACGGCCTGCGCCCGGGCTCGATCCACGACGCCAACGACGCCGCCCAGATGGGCGAGCTGGCGACGCTCGGCGAACTGACCCAGGTGGCGTGGAAGCACGACGTGCAGGTGATGATCGAAGGCCCCGGCCACGTGCCGATGCACATGATCAAGCACAACATGGACGAGCAGCTGCGCCTGTGCGGCGAGGCGCCCTTCTACACCCTCGGCCCGCTGACCACCGACATCGCGCCGGGCTACGACCACATCACCAGCGCCATCGGCGCGGCGATGATCGGCTGGTACGGCACGGCGATGCTCTGCTACGTGACGCCGAAGGAGCACCTCGGCCTGCCCGACAAGAACGACGTCAAGGACGGCATCATGGCCTACAAGATCGCCGCCCACGCCGCCGACCTGGCCAAGGGCCACCCGGGCGCGCAGGCCCGCGACAACGCGCTCTCCAAGGCGCGCTTCGAGTTCCGCTGGGAGGACCAGTTCAACCTCGGCCTCGATCCCGACAAGGCGCGCGAGTTCCACGACCAGACGCTGCCGCAGCAGGGCGCCAAGCTCGCGCATTTCTGCTCGATGTGCGGGCCGCACTTCTGCTCGATGAAGATCACCCAGGACATAAAGGATCAAACTCGCGCATACGCCGAAAAGGGCATGCAGGAGAAGGCCGTCGAGTTCGTCAGGCAGGGCGGCGAGATTTACCGGCCGGATTGAGCGGCCAGCATTTTGGCATATTTGGCGAAGCCGGCCCAACAGCCGATCAGGATGTGCACGAGACCGGGCAGGCCATCCAGAAAACCCGCCCGCAACACATAGAACTTGACGAAACGGGCCGGCGGGGAAAACAGCAGTCGGGCCGCCGAGGCGCGTCGGCCCGCCGCC
>JAGXSN010000025.1 GCA_018333815.1 Sulfuritalea sp.
GCCAAGCCGATGGACGCGTCGACCATCGGCTGGCGCGAGCGCTCGGACAGGTCGATGATCGCAAGCCTCCGGTGGCCGAAGGCGACGGGACCGTCGCTCCAGAAGCCGCTGCCGTCCGGCCCGCGCCGCGCCAGGCGCGCGCCCATGCGCTCGAGCGTCTCGCGCGCGGGCGCCGTGCCGTCGAACCTCAATTCACCCGCAATGCCGCACATGGGGAGACGCTTGCGCGCCGGTCAGACTGAAGATCATGCGCGGCATTATCGGGCAAAATGGGCGAATACCTGCGCGCCGCGCCGACAGGATCGGCGCCACGCCAACGCCGGTGATGACGTTCGTGACGGGCAGGTCAACCCGAATACCGGGTTTTGCGTTCCAATCGTTTTCACTGTCACCCTGAGGAGGTCCCCCATGAGGCGTTCATCCCGACTCCTTGCATTCCTGTTCGCCGGCCTGTTTGTTGCGGCAAGCCTGCCCGCTTTCGCCGAGAAGCCCGACTGGGCCGGCGGCGGGAAACCGGGTCACAAGCATGAGGGGCGCGGCGATCGGGATGACCGGGGATACCGGGATGACCGCGGCAAGCGCGAGGATCGTTACGACGACCGCCGCGGCGGAGGGCACTACCGTTTCAGCGACGATTCGCGCCGCATCCTGATCGACTACTACGGCGGCCGGGCGCGCGCCGGCCACTGCCCGCCGGGCCTGGCGAAGAAGGGCAACGGCTGCATGCCGCCGGGCCAGGCGAAGAAGTGGCGCGTCGGCTACGTGTTGCCGGCCGACGTGCGCTATTACCCGCTGGCGCCGGAAATCCTCATCCGCCTGCCGCCGCCGCCGCCGCATCACCGTTATGTGCAGGTGGCCGGCGACATCCTGATGATCGCGATCGGCACCAGCATGGTGGTGGATGCGGTCGATAACATCCTGCGCTAGAGCAGCACGCGCTCGATGCCGCCGGCGTTGGCGGCATTGACATAGCGGTCGAGCCAGTCTGCGCCGAGGATGTGGCGCGCGAGTTCGACGACGATGTAGTCGGCCTCGATGGCGGCGTCTTCGCGGTAGCGGGACAAGCCTTGCAGGCAGCTCGGGCAGCTGGTGAGGATCTTGACGGCCTGCGGTGCCGTCTCGCCAGCGCCGAGTTTCTGAAGCTGGGCAACGCCCGCTTCGATCTCCTGCTGCTTGCGGAAGCGCACCTGCGTCGATACATCCGGACGCGTGACGGCCAGCGTGCCGGATTCGCCGCAGCAGCGGTCGGACAGCAACACCGGCTTGCCCAGCAGCGTGCTCGCCACCAGGGTCGGGTTGTGCTGCTTCATCGGCGTGTGGCAGGGATCGTGGTAGAGATACTGCGTACCCTGCACGCCGTCGAGCTTCACGCCTTTTTCCATCAGGTATTCGTGGATGTCGAGCAGCCGGCAGCCGGGGAAGATGCGTCCGAATTCGTACTTCAGCAGCTGGTCCATGCAGGTGCCGCAGCTGACGATCACCGTCCTGATGTCGAGGTAGTTGAGCGTGTTGGCAACGCGGTGGAACAGCACGCGGTTCTGCGTGGTGATCGCCGTGCCCTTGTCATGGTCGCCGGACGAGGTCTGCGGATAGCCGCAGCACAGGTAGCCCGGCGGCAGCACGGTCGTCGTGCCGACATGCCAGAGCATCGCCTGCGTGGCGAGGCCGACCTGCGAGAACAGGCGTTCCGAACCGCAGCCGGGGAAGTAGAAGACGGCTTCGCCATCGTTGCCCTCCTCGCCGGCCCGCCGGGGATCGCGGATCACCGGGATCAGCGCGGCGTCCTCGATGTCGAGCAGCGCCCGCGCCGTGCGGCGCGGCACATGGGCCGGCAGCGGCTTGTTGAGGAAGTGGATGACCTGCATCTTCACGTCCGGCCGGCCCAGCGAGGCGGGCGGATGGCGCACCGTTTCCTGTGTCAGGCCGAAGGTTTTCGCCAGCGCGTGGCCGAGCCGCTGGGCCTGGTAGCCGAGGTCGATCATGCCGGTCTTGAGCGCCTTGATGCGCGCCGGATCGGTGGCGCTGAGGAAGGCCATCGCCAGCCGCGTGCCCGGCGCGGACTTCTTCTTGCCGGTCTTGCGCAGGAAGTTGCGCATCGCGATCGAGACATCGCCGAAGTCGATGTCGACCGGGCAGGGTTTGACGCACTTGTGGCAGATCGTGCAGTGGTCGGCGACGTCGCCGAATTCCTCGAAATGCTTGAGCGAGATGCCGCGCCGCGTCTGCTCCTCGTAGAGGAAGGCCTCGACCAGCAGGCCGACGCCGAGGATCTTGTTGCGCGGCGAGTAGAGCAGGTTGGCGCGCGGCACGTGGGTCGAGCAGACCGGCTTGCACTTGCCGCAGCGCAGGCAGTCCTTGACCATGTCGGAGAGGCTGCCGATCTCTGACTGTTCCATGATCAGCGATTCGACGCCGAGCAGCGCGAACGAGGGCGTGTAGGCATTGGCGAGGTTCGCCCCGGACAACAGCTTGCCCTTGTTGAAGCGCCCCTGCGGGTCGATGCGCTGCTTGTACTCGCGGAACGGCCGGATCTCGTCCTCGCTGACGTAGTCGAGCTTGGTGATGCCGATGCCGTGCTCGCCGGAAATCACGCCGCCGAGGCTGCGCGCGAGTGCCATGATGCGGTCGACGGTGCGGTAGGCCGTCTGCAGCATCGCGTAGTTGTCCGAGTTGACCGGGATGTTGGTATGCACGTTGCCGTCGCCGGCATGCATGTGCAGCGCGACGAAGACGCGGCCCTTCAGCACGCGCTGATGGATCGCCTCGATGCGTGCGCGCGTCGGGCCGTAGGCATCGCCGGCGAAGATTTCCTCGAGCAGCGGCTTGAGTTCGTTCTTCCACGAGACGCGCAGCGAATGGTCCTGCAAGGCGGGGAATTGCGCGTCGAGATCGTCGAGCAGGCCCTGCCAGCGCGCGCGCACCTCGGCGACGGCGGCCAGCGCCAGTTCGCGGCGGTCGCCGATCAGCGCGCGGCCGGAGAGGCCCGCATCGCCGATGTGCAGGGGCAGGTCGCCGCCGAGGAACTCGGTCAGCGCGTCGCACAGCTCGAGCTTGTTGCCGATCGACAGTTCGATGTTGAAGCGGTCGATGCCGTCGCAGTAGTCGCCCATGCGCGGCAGCGGAATCACCACGTCTTCGTTGATCTTGAAGGCGTTGGTATGGCGCGAGATGGCCGCCGTGCGCGAACGGTCGAGCCAGAACTGCTTGCGCGCCTCGGGCGTCACGGCGATGAAGCCCTCGCCGCCGCGCACGTTGGCCATGCGCACGACTTCCGACGTGGCGCGCATCACGGCAGCCTCGTCGCTGCCGACGAGGTCGCCGAGCAGCACCATCTTCGGCCGGCCGTGCCGCTTCGCTTTCGTGGCGTAGCCGACCGCCTTGACGTAGCGCTCGTCGAGGTGCTCGAGGCCGGCCAGCTGCACGCCGGCCGCCAGTCCCGCGCCGCCCGGCTTGAAGTAGTCGGTGATCTCGACGATGCTCGGCACCGCCTCGCGCACCTGGCCGAAGAACTCGAGGCAGACGGTGCGCTGCACCGGCGGCATCTGGTGCAGGATCCACACCGCCGAGGTGATCAGGCCGTCGCAGCCCTCCTTCTGCACGCCGGGCAGGCCGGACAGGAACTTGTCGGTGACATCCTTGCCCAGCCCGGTCTTGCGGAAGCTGCGGCCGGGAATCCGCAGCGTCTCCTCGCGCCCGACCTTGCCGTTGTCGCTTAACTGCCGGATGCGGAAGGTGGCGGTTTCCTGGTCGTGGATTTTTCCCAGATTGTGGTTGACGCGCTCCACCTCGAGCCAGCGACCCTCGGCGTCGACCATCTGCCACGACGCCAGGTTGTCGAGCGCCGTGCCCCACAGCACGGCCTTCTTGCCGCCCGCGTTCATGGCGATGTTGCCGCCGATGCAGGAGGCGTCGGCCGAGGTCGGGTCGCAGGCGAACACCAGGCCGGCCGCCTCCGCGCATTCCATGACGCGCCGCGTGACGAGACCGGCGCCGGTGCGGATCGTCGCGTAGGGACGGTCGAGGCCCGGCAATACCGCCTCCGTCACCGGCCCCATGTCGATGAGCTTCTCGGTGTTGATGACGACCGAGCGCGGATCGAGCGGCACGGCGCCGCCGGTGTAGCCGGTGCCGCCGCCGCGCGGGATGATGGTCAGGCCC
Source organism: Sulfuritalea sp. (assembly GCA_018333815.1). Lineage (GTDB taxonomy): Bacteria > Pseudomonadota > Gammaproteobacteria > Burkholderiales > Rhodocyclaceae > Sulfuricystis. Next base: position 4,159 of record JAGXSN010000025.1, read on the forward strand.
AGCTCGATGCAGCCGCGTACCAGCGGCGCGATTTCTTCCTCGGTATCGGGCATCAGCACGACGAACGGATATTCGACGCGCCAGTCGGTGGCGTCGGTCACGTGCGAGACGCGCGCGAGGCCGTCGAAGCAGATGTTGTCCTTGCGCGTGTGGCGCGCCAGGCGCTGCATGACTTTCCTGCGCAGCGCGGCGGTCTCGTCGAACCAGCGCTCGAAGTCGGCGACGGCCTTTGCCGCGGCGGCGAGCAGTTGCGCGACGGCGGCATTGCCCTGCCGCCGCTTCTCGATCTCGGCAAGGCGGTGCTTGAGCGCGCCGATCAGCGCGCCGCGCCGCTCGCGGCTGGCCAGCAGGTCGTCTGCCAGATAGGGATTGCGGCGCACCACCCAGATGTCGCCGAGCACCTCGTACAGCATGCGCGCCGAGCGGCCGGTGACGCGCTGCCCGCGCAGCACGTCGAGCACCGCCCACATCTTTTCGCCGAGCAGGCGGATGACGATCTCGCGGTCGGAGAAGGAGGTGGTGTTGTAGGGAATCTCGCGCAGGCGGGCGGTCATCGGCGGGAGGATTGCTGCAAAGCGGCAAATTCTACTCTCTGTTACCCTTGCGCTTCCCCGGGCTCGCCGGCCGCACCCACCCTTCAGCCATGGATTACCTCGAGAAGATCCTCAACGCCCGCGTCTATGACGTGGCGATCGAAACCCCCCTGGAGCCTGCGCCGAACCTCTCCGCGCGCTGCGGCAACCGGCTGTTGCTCAAGCGCGAGGACATGCAGCCGGTATTCAGCTTCAAGCTGCGCGGCGCCTACAACAAGATCGCCCACCTGACGCCCCGGCAGCGCAAGCGGGGCGTGATCTGCGCCTCGGCGGGCAACCACGCGCAGGGCGTCGCGCTCGCGGCGCAGAAGCTCGGGATCCGCGCCGTGATCGTGATGCCGACGACGACGCCGCAGATCAAGATCGACGCGGTGAAAAAGCGCGGCGGCGAGGTGGTATTGCACGGCGACAGCTACGATGCCGCCCATGCCCACGCGCTGGTTCTGGAGAAACGGGAAAAGCTCGCCTTCGTGCACCCCTTCGACGATCCGGACGTCATCGCCGGCCAGGGCTCCATCGGCGTGGAGATTCTGCGCCAGCATCCCGATCCGATCGACGCGGTGTTCTGCGGCGTCGGCGGCGGCGGCCTGATCGCCGGCGTGGCGGCTTACGTCAAGCGCCTGCGGCCGCAGACGAAAATCATCGGCGTCGAGGCCGCCGATGCCGACGCGATGGACCGCTCGCTCAAGGCCGGCAGGCGCGTGCGCCTCGAATCGGTCGGCCTGTTCGCCGACGGCGCGGCGGTCAAGATGGTCGGCGAGGAAACCTTCCGCCTCTGCCGGGAACACGTCGACGAGATGGTGCTGGTCGACACCGACGCGATCTGCGCCGCGATCAAGGATGTCTTCGAGGACACGCGCTCGATCCTCGAGCCGGCCGGCGCGCTGGCTGTCGCCGGCGCGAAAGAGTGGGCCCGGCGCAGCAAGGCGAAAGGCAAAACGCTGGTCGCCGTCGCCTCCGGCGCCAACATGAACTTCGACCGGCTGCGTTTCGTCGCCGAGCGCGCCGAGGTCGGCGAGCAGCGCGAGGCGGTGTTCGCCGTCACCCTGCCCGAGCGGCCGGGCAGCTACAAGAAGTTCGTTGCCCTGATCGGCAACCGCAACATCACCGAGTTCAACTACCGCTTCCACGACGCGGGCGAAGCCCATGTCTTCGTCGGCATCCAGGTCCATCACCGCGCCGAGGCGACCAGGCTCGCCGAGCTGCTGCGCCGCCACGGCTACGCCACGCTCGATCTCACCGACGACGAGATGGCCAAGCTGCACATCCGCCACCTCGTCGGCGGCCATGCACCGCAGGTCCGGAATGAACTGCTCTACCGTTTCGAGTTCCCCGAGCGGCCCGGCGCGCTGATGCACTTCCTCGGCAAGATGAGCGCGGGCTGGAACATCAGCCTGTTCCACTACCGCAACCACGGTGCCGACACCGGCCGCGTGCTGGTCGGCATGCAGGTGCCGCAGGGCGAGATGAAGGATTTGCGCGCCTTTCTCAAGAATCTCGGCTACCGCTACTGGGACGAGTCGGAAAATCCGGCCTACCGCCTGTTTCTCGGCTGATGCCGGATGGGGGAGGTCGGCCGCCGTGCTATCTTCGCCGCATGGACGCGTGCGAACTGTGCGACTCGGCCGGCGGAGAAGTTCTCTGGCAGGACGCGGCTTGCCGTGTCGTCCGCGTCGGCGGCGCCGAGGGCGCGGCGTTTCCCGGCTTCTGCCGGGTGGTCTGGCAGCGGCACGCGGCCGAGCTGTCCGACCTGAGCGCCGCCGAGCGCCGCCATCTCCTCGACGTCGTCCATGCGGTCGAATGCGCCGTGCGCGCCACGATGCGGCCCGACAAGGTCAACCTCGCCAGCCTCGGCAATGTCGTACCGCATCTGCACTGGCACGTGATTCCGCGCTGGCGCGACGACAGCCATTTCCCCGCGCCGATCTGGGCAACGCCCCGGCGGCCGGCCCCCGCGCGGGCGCAGCCCGCAACCGCCGTGCTGCGGGCCGCGTTCGGCGCGGCCCTGAAAGGGCGCTCATGAACCCCGGCATGAAGATCGATCTGCCCCCGACCGGAGCGGAAGCCGCGCCGCATTTCGTCGATCCGGCCGCCTGCCGCGACTGGATCAAGCGCCTGCCGCTTCTCAATCCCCGGCTCACGCAGACGCAACTGCTCGAACAGTTGCGCGCGCTGAACGGCAGCGCCCTGGCCGGAGCCGTCCGGCTGGAAATGCTCGAGGCGATGCAGGCCCCTGTCCGTTTCGTCCAGGGCGAAAGTGCGATCCTCTTCACCGGCAAACCGCTGCCGCTCGCGCCCCTGGAGCAGGGTGCGAGCGATGCCACTCATGCCCTCTGGCAGGAGCTATTGCTGGGCTATCTGCGCTGTCTCGAAAGTCTGCTCGGCGGGGATGCCGCCCTGAGGCCGCAAGCCGCATCGATCTGCCAGCGCGCCCTGGCGCTCCTCGTCGACGCTTTTGCCGACCGGGTGCGGGCCGGCCAGCAGGCGGAGCCTCCGTTGTGGCGTTTCGCCCATGCGCTCTATTCCAGCGCGGAGGCTCTGGGCGTGCCGCGGGTTGCGGTCGTCGACGCACAGCGCGAAACGCAGGGCGCCGGAACCCGGACCGACGCACCGCCCGCCGCCCGCCCGGTTACGCCGGAGAGGGTATATGTGGAGCTGGCTTTGCTCGCCAGCGCCAGCCTGCACGAGCTTGCGCCGCGCCAGCAGCGCTGGGTGATGGGCTGGGCGCGGCGCTGGGCGGCCAAGGTGAGCGTGATGGCCGAACCGCCCGTGCTGACGGCCGCCCTGCCCTTGTGCGTCGATCTCGAGGGCGCCGCGCCGCCGGGATTCATGCCCTGCAGCGGGCCGGGCGCGCGCTGGCTCGACACGGGCGAATTGCGCAAGAGCCTGAAGAAGCGCCTCGCCTTGCTGGTGCGCTGCGAGCCGGGCGCGGTCCCGGCCGAGCTGGGTCTGGGCGAGGACTGCGTCATGCCGGGCTGCGGCGAGGTGCTGCGGCGCATCTATCCGCGCTGGGTCAAGGGCGGGGTGCAGCGCCGCTATGGGCGTCATCCGATGAGCGGCCTGTGTCGTTTTGTCGCCGGCGTCGATGCCGTCCATTACTACGTCGCCGGCCACCAGAGCTTCCGGCCGCCCGGCAGCGCCGGCGGCGACGAACTGCGCCGCCAGCGCGAGGAGCTGGCGATGTTCGGTCGCGTCGCGACGCGTTTCGACGAGCAGTACAGCCAGGATCACGGCTTTTGTCTGGAAAGCTGGACCCTGGTCGAGGACTGGGGCCTGTTCGACCAGTCCGAAGGCGGCGTGTGCCTGGTGCGCCCGATCGAACGCGAGGGGGGGCGGATCGGCATCGGGCAGCTGGTCGCGGTGCAACCCGCCGCGCGCGGCGACATGCGGCTGGGCGTGGTGCGCTGGACGCAGAGGCGCGGCGACGATCTCGCCGTCGGCATACAACTGCTGCCCGGCCGTCCCCAGCCGGTCGCGCTGCGTCGCACCGGGGTGATGGCCGCCCCGGACAAGTATCGGCCGGGGTTCATCCTGCCGCTGTCGGCCCACCTGGAGACGCCGCCCACGCTGATCCTGTCCCCCGGAAGCTTCAGGCCCGAGCGCATCATGGAAGCCTGGACGCCGATCGCGACGCGCCGCTTCAAGCTCGGGGCGATCCTCGAACGGGGCGCCGATTTCGAACGCGCCAGCTGCGTGGAAGTCGCCTGACCCGCAAAGTCGGCTCTGGCGGGACGGCGCGCTATTTGGGCGGCCGGGAGATGAGGGCGGAAAACTCCTCCGCCGGCAGCGGCTCGCTGTAGAGATAGCCCTGCGCCTGCTCGCACTGGCGCGCCAGCAGCAGGCGGGCCTGATCGGCATCCTCGACGCCCTCGGCCACCACCGACAGCCCGAGGCTGTGGGCCATCGCGAGGATGGCCTCGACCAGGGCGCGGCTGCTGGCGTCGCCCGCCATGCCCCGGACGAAGCTGCGGTCGATCTTGACGTGATGCACCGCAAAGCGCTTGAGCGAGGCGAGCGACGAGAAGCCGGTGCCGAAATCGTCGATCGCCAGGTGCAGCCCGGCGTTGCCGACCTCGACGAACCACTGCTGGATCGCCGGCGACTCGGTGAACAGGACGCTCTCGGCGAATTCGAGGACGACCTGCTGCGGCGGGATGCCGTGCTTGCCGAGCGTGGCGAGAATGTGGCGGACCGAAAGCGCCTCGGGCAGCTGGCGCACAGAGATGTTGAGCGCCAGCGTCAGGCGGTGTCCCGCGCTCGTCCAGCCGGCGAGGCGCCGACAGGCCTCGTCGAGCGTCCAGGCGCCGATCTCGCGGATCAGGCCGGTCTCCTCGGCGAGCGGCACGAAAGCGCCGGGCTCGATCAGGCCGCGCTGGGGATGCTGCCAGCGCAGCAGCGCTTCGACGCCGGTGATCCGGCCGCTCGCCAGGTTGACCAGCGGCAGGAAACGCAGTTGGAGCTCCTGACGCGCCAGCGCGCCGCGCAGGTCGTTCTCCAGCGCGCGGCGGTCGAGCGCCGCCGTCGTCAGCGCGGCGACGAAGAACTGGGCGTTGTTGCGTCCCACGGCCTTGGCGCGGTACATGGCCAGGTCGGCGTTGCGGAACAGCGTGTCGATGTCGCGCCCGTCGTCGGGGAAGATCGTGATGCCGATCGATGCCCCGATATGGATCTCGTTGTCTTCGATGCTGAAAGGCTCGACCATCTGGGCGACGACCTTCTCGGCGACGACGCCGGCGGGGGCGGCGGCGTCGATGTCCGTCAGCAGGATGACGAACTCATCGCCGCCGAGGCGCGCGATCGTGTCGGTCTCGCGCACGCACATGCGCATGCGCTCCGCCGCCAGCTGCAGCAGGCGATCGCCGGTGGCGTGGCCGAGCGTGTCATTCACCTGCTTGAAGAAATCGAGGTCGATGAACATCACCGCGACGCGCGAATTCTCGCGGCGCGCCTGTTTCAGCGCCTGGCTGAGCCGTTCGGCGAGCAGGTTGCGATTCGGCAAACCGGTCAGCGCGTCGTAGTTGGCGCGATAGGCCAGTTCGTCGGCGTCGCGCTTCTTCTGCGTGATGTCGATGAAGAGCGAGACGAAGCCGACGGTCTTGCCGAGATCGTCGCGCACGGTCGAGATCGTCTGCCAGACCGGGAAGATCTCGCCGTTCTTGCGCTTGTTCCACAATTCGCCTTCCCAGTGTCCCTGCGTCAACAGCCGCGCCCACACGTTCTGGTAGAACGCCGCGTCCTGACGGCCCGATTTGAGGATGCGCGGCGTCTGGCCGAGCGCTTCCGTCTCGCCGTAGCCGGTCATCTGGCTGAACGCCTGGTTGAGGCGCCGGATCACGCCGTTGGCGTCGGTGATCATGATCGCCTCGGCGGTCGACTCGAAAACGGTCGCCGCCTCGCGCAGTCTGCGCTCCGCCTCGGCGCGCTCGCTGATGTCGTGCACGATGGCGCAGACGACCTGCCGGCCGTCGTGACGATGGGGGCTGGCATACACCTCGACGCTGCGCGCCTCCCCGTCCTTGCGGCGATGAATCTGGACCGACTGCGCGCGCCCGGCGGCGAGCGCCTCGGTCATATAGGCCGCGCCGCCTGCGGCCGCGGTCCGGTCGAGGTCGGCGCTGCGCATGGTCAGCAGTTCCTCGCGCGTATAGCCATAGAAGGCGCCGGCGGCCGGGTTGGCGTCGAGGATGCGGCCGTCCGCCGGGTCGATCAGCAGCATCGCGCTCCCCGCTGCGTCGAAGAAGCGGCGAAAGAGGGCCTGGCCGTCGTTCAGTGCGGCCAGCAGTTCGTCGAGGCGCTGTTCGGTGTCGCGTTGCGCGGTGATGTCGGCGTTCGTGCCGAACATGCGGCATGGTCGGCCCGCCGCATCGCGCAGGAGGTGGGCCGTGGTCTGCATCCAGCGGTAATCGCCGCCCCGGGTGCGCATGCGGTAGGTGACCTGGCGCGTCGCCCCGTCGCCGCGCAGCAGGTCCTCGAAGGTCGTGCGCACGCGCGGCCGATCTTCGGGATGGATCAGTCCGCGCCAGGCGGCCAGGGTATTGGGCGCATCCGCGGGCGCATAGCCGAGCATGCGGCGCCAGAACAGCGAAAAGGCGACCGTTCCCGTGGCCGGATTCAGCTCCCAGGTACCGAGGCCGGCGCCTTCCAGCGCTTGTTCCCAGCGTTCCGCATCCTGCGTCGGTGCCGGCGCGGGGGTGGCCGTCGCGTCCTGCGCGGCGGTCGCCGGTGCGGCCGCAACGCGGGACGCGGCGGTGCGGTGGAAGAAGAACGCCAGCGCCCCGGCGAGCAGCAGCGCCAGAATGCCGATGACCGCGACGGCCTGGCTCCAGGCCAGCTGCGCTTCCTGGATGGCGGCGAGGCGTTCGAGAATGACGAGGACGCCCGCGCCGCCATCCGCTCCCCGCAAGGGGCCCTCTTCCTGCCCGAACGCGGGGGCGACCCAGGCCTGCGACAATCCGCAGGCCAGGATGAATGCCGGTTTGCATATCGGGCAAAACCTCATCGCACTAGGGTCTCATTCGGGAAGCGTGGGCAAACGAAGGATCAAGCAGGATTCGGGCCTGTCTCTCCGGTCTTTTACTTTTGTATAGGATTTCCGGGTATGCAAAATGACGGCCGGAGAATGTGTAAGGTATTCCTTACACATTCTCGTCCTGTGCGGGAGGCTCGAACCCGCGCAGTTGATCCTTCAACACTTCGATCGTGGCTTCGGAGGCGTCGTTTTGCCGGGCGGCGATGCGCCGGGCCATTTCCTCCGGCGTCGCCTGGGGCGCGACGAGGGCGAAGGGTGCGGCAAGCCGGGCGGCCAGGGCGCGGAACACGTCGCGTTCCGCCCGTTTGAGAAATGCGGCATCGACGATTACCGACCAGCCGGCGCGGAGTGTCGCTTCCGCCAGTTCCGCCAGCCGCACGTAGGTGCGCGCGGTCGCCGCGGGGGAGTAGATCGCGCCGCCACTGCGCTCATCCGGGGCGAGACCATGCAGGCGCTTGCGCTCCACGTCGGAACGGATGCGCACGGTGGCCAGAAAGTCGGCGCCGGCGAGACGGCGGCTGGTCTCGTGGGTCTTGCCGCAGCCCGAGGGGCCGCAGGCGATCGTCAGCGTCGGCGCGGGCGGATCGGTCAGTCGCGCGGCCCAGGCGAGATAGCCGGTCGCCTCGGGGGTGCGCCGCTGCAGGGCGGAAACCTTGGCGCGCACCAGGGCGCGATAGACGAGATAAAAGCGCAGCACGGCCAGGGCATCGAAATCGCCGCTCCAGACGAGCCATTCGCTGAGCAGCCAGGTGGCCAGGCCGGGCCGGTCGTGATCGAGCAGGTCCAGCAGGGCGAAGGCGATTTCGCTGGCGACGTCGATGCAGCGGAGATCCTCGTTGAATTCGATGCCGTCGAAAGGCAGGACGCGCCCGTCGAGCAGGACGAGATTGCCGAGGTGGAGGTCGCCGTGGCCCTCGCGCACCCGGCCGGCCGCGCGGCGGCGCGAGAAGTCCGGCGTGCGGCGTTGCCACTCGGCTTCCGTCCAGGCGCGCAGCCGCTTCAGCAGCGGAGCCGCGACCGGCA
>JAGXSN010000026.1 GCA_018333815.1 Sulfuritalea sp.
CCCGCAACGCCTGCCGCGGCAGGGTCGGCGCCGGCATCCTGCGCCGCTTCCGGCGCGTTCCCCTGCGCCCAGCCTTTCAGCAGGCCCTGCAGGCGGGTGTGCAGCAGCTCGGGCGTGGGGGTGGCGCTCAGCACGCGCTCGAGCGCTTCGCGCTTTCTGGCCGGCGTCAGGTCGGTCTGGCGCGCCTCGAGGCGCAGCACCAGGTCGCGGATCAGCGCCGACCAGTTGGGCGGCTCGGCCGCGTTCCGGTTCAGCAGGTCGGTCAGCGCGCTCTGGACGCCTTCCCAGTTGCGCGCGCCGATGGCGCCGTCGAGCTGGCGCGCGAAGCGCAGCTGTTCTGGCGTGGCGCGCGGCAGGGCGGCGGCGAGCGCTTTGAGAGGTTTTTCGGGAAAGTTCTCGTGCTCGGCGGTGCCGGCGATCTCGTGATAAAGCGCCCGGTAGTTGTCGGGCGTCGGCACAGTGCGCTGCTGCGCCAGGCGCTTGAGGGTTTCGCGCGCGATCTCGAACGGACTCATCTGGACGGCTTATTCGACCAGGCCGTGGCGCAGGCCGTAGTGGATGAGTTCGGCGGTGCTCTTGAGCCCCATCTTTTCCAGCAGGCGGGCGCGGTAGGTGCTGACGGTGGCGACGCCGAGATTGAGCTCTTCCGCCACCTGGGTGAGCGGCTTGCCCTTGGCGATCAGCACCAGCACCTGGTATTCGCGGTCGGTGATGCGCTCGTGCGGCAGTTTCTCGGTGTCGTCGGAGATTGCCTCGGCGAGCTGCTGCGCGACGCCCGGGCTGACATATTTCTTGCCCCGCGCGACCTGGCGGATCGCCGTGACGAGCTGGTCCGGGGCGCTCTGCTTGGTGAGGTAGCCGGAAGCGCCGGCCTTCAGCGCGCGCAGCGCATACTGCTCCTCCGGATGCATGCTGAGGATCAGCACCGGCTGACGGGGGAATTCGCGCTTGAGCTGCTTGAGCGTGTCGATGCCGTTGCGGTTGGGCATGGAGATGTCGAGCAGGAAGACATCCCATTCGGTCTGGCGCGCGACCTGCAGGGCATCGCCGCCGTCGTCGGCCTCCCCGGCGACGACCAGATCCTCGGTCTCGGAAAAAATCTGTTTGAAACCCTGGCGCACGATGGCGTGGTCGTCGGCGATGAGGACGCGAATTTTTTCCGGCATGTCAGAACAGATCCTGCTGTACGGCCTCTTCGGGTTCGCTGGGCACGGCTTCGTGGCTGCGGCGTTCGGGCACTTTCAGCATCAGCAGCGCGCCCCCCTGCTCCGCGGTGGCGATGTGGAAAACGCCGGCGAGACCCTGCACCCGCTCGCGGATGCCGCGCAGGCCGAAGGATTTGGGCTTCTCCATATCGCGCTCGGCGATGCCGCGACCGTTGTCGCGAATCTCCAGTGCGATGTTACCCGGTTCGCGTCTGAGACGCACGACGACGAGCGTGGCGCGCGCGTGCTTGGCGACGTTGGTAAGGGCCTCCTGGACGATGCGGAACAGCGCCAGCGAGGTGTCGGCATCCGGCTCGCTGCCCTCGTCGCACTGCGCGCGGCAGGAGATGCCCGTGCTGTGGGCGAAGTCGTCGGCCTGGCACTCGATCGCCGCCGCCAGGCCGAATTCCTTGAGGATGCCGGGACGCAGCTGGCGCGCCACCCGGCCGGCCGTGCCGATGGCCTGGTCGAGCAGGTTCTCGATCGAATGCGCCTTGCCGCTCAGCTCCGCGGGCAGCTTGCTGGCCAACAGCGCCGCCTCGATCTTGAGGCGGACGAGGATGCTGCCGAGTTCGTCGTGGATGTCGCGGGCGATCTTTTCCCGCTCCTCCTCCTTGGCGGCCTCGAGGTGGAAGGACAGGGCGGCGAGCTGGGCGCGCGATTCGCGCAGCGCCGCCTCGGTGTTCTTGGCGCCCGAGATGTTGGTCGCGATGCCGGTCCACAGCACCGTGCCGGCGTCGCCGCGATGGGGCAGGGAGCGCATGTCGATCCAGCGTTCGCCATCCTTGAGACGGCCTTCCCAGAACAGCGGATTGCCGCTGCGGGCGGATTCTTCGAGCGCCTCGACCAGCGCGCGGCGATCGGTCGCCAGCAGGGTGTCGAAAAAGCGCCGGGCTGCGCCGCGCAGCTCGTGCTGGGAAACGCCCAGCAGGCGCACGCAGCCTTCGCTGACATAGAGGAAGCGGTAGCCTCCCTGCGCGTCCCGCTGCAGGTTGAAGACCAGGCCGGGCAGGTTGGTGGCCAGCGCGCGGAAGCGCGCCTCGCTGTCATGCAGCATTTCCAGCGCCGCGCGGTGATCGGCGCGCTGGGCGGTTTCGCGCAGCGCACGCTCGACCGAGACAGGCAGCCGCTCGAGCCGGTCGAGAAACACGATGTCGTGCGCGCCGCCGCGCAGGGCCTTCATCGCCGCGCGCTGGTCGGTCGCGTCGGCCAGGACGATCAGCGGGGTGGCGAGATTACGGTCGTTGAGCGTCTTGAGCGTCGCGGCCGGGGTGCACCCGGCATGCCCGAGGCTGTGGAGCACGGCATCCCAGCGCTGCTCGCGCAGTCTCGCGCGCAGCGGCGCCAGGCCGGCCACCGGGGCGAAATCCGGCCGTGGCCCGTCCCCGCGCCAGGCCGCGCAGAGCTGCTCGGCCAGTGCGGGTGAACTGCCCACCAGCAGCAGATGCAGCGGGATGTCGCGGTTGGGCGGAGTGGCTTGCATCCGGAATAAATCGGTCGGTCGGGAGGGGGGCTCGGGAGAGGCCGATTCTAGGGTAAACGGGTGGGCCGCTCGGATATAATCCGCACCGCCATGCCGGCATAGCTCAGTGGGTAGAGCAACCGCCTTGTAAGCGGTAGGTCGCCAGTTCGAATCCGGTTGCCGGCACCAGATTCCCTCGACTTGCCGAAGTCCGGACGGCCGATTCGATGAGCGCAAAAATCCGATTCATTCTCGCCGTGGTCATTCTCGTGCTGCTGATCACGGGACCGTTCCTGCTGACGGTCGCCGTCGTCCATGGCGAGCTGCCGGGCGAGGAGAGAGCCTCTTTCGCCGCCGCGATGGAGCGCTGGCTGCCGATCGGCGGCATGCTGACGCTGCTGGCGCTGGTTCTCGGTCTCCAGCTGCTGCGCGCGCTGTTCCGCCAGTATGTGCGCGGCCTGATGGCGCTGGCGGAAAGTCTGCGCCTGATGCTGGGCGCCAACCGCAATTTCCGCGTCGCGCCGGCCGGGCCGCCGGAACTGCGCGCGCTCGGTCGCGCCGCCAACGACCTGGCCCAGCAGCGCGATGCCCTGCTCGACGACGTCGAAGCGCGCATCGCGCAGGCCAAGGCGGCGGTCGAGGAGGAGAAAAACCGGCTCGCCGCGCTGGTGGCCGATTTGCCCTTGCCGGTGGTCGTCTGCAATCTCGACGGTCGCATCCTGCTCTACAACAACCGCGCCCGCCTGCAGGCGGGCGCGCTGGCGCCCGACGCCCATGCCGCTGGCGCCCTGATCGGCCTGGGCCGCTCGATCCATGGCGTGTTCGACCGTTCGCTGATCGGTCATGCGCTGGAAACCCTGCGGCATCGCCTCGAACGCACGGGCAGCCAGCCGCTCGCGCATTTCGTCACCACCACGCGCGCCGGCCAGCTGATTCGCGTCCAGATGACGCCGGTGCTGGCGGCTGCGGCGGCCACGGAGGAAGAGGGCGGGGCCGCGCAACGGAGCATTGGCGGCTATGTGCTGGTGATGGAGAACATCACCAAGATGCTGGAGACCGGCGCGCAGTGCGACCGCACGGTGCAGTTGCTCGCCGACGACACGCGCACCGCCCTGGCGGGAGTGCGCGCCGGCCTGCAGGCCCTGCGCGGCGCAACCGATCTGGCACAGGTCGCGAATGCCGCCGATGCGATCCATGACGAAGTGCAGATTCTCACCGTACGGCTCAACCGCGCCGCCCAGGACTACGCCAGCACGCTGGTGAGCCGCTGGCCGCTCGAGGAGATGTTGGGCGCCGATCTCGTCACGGCGGTGAGCCGCCGCATCGAGGGGCGGCTGGGCATTACCGCCAAGATCGACGATGTCGCGCCCGACCTGTGGGTGAGGGTCGACAGCTATGCCCTCACCCAGGCGATGTGTTTTCTCGCCGCCAAGCTGGAGGAAAGCTTCAATATCCGGCTGGTGCGGCTGCGGCTTCTCGGCGCGCGCCCCGCGGTACTGCTCGAGCTGCGCTGGGCCGGCACGGCGGTGTCGAACGAAACCCTGCTGGGCTGGCAGATCGAGCCGATGACGGTGGCCGGCGAGACGACCCCGCTGACGCTGCGCGACGTGACCGACCGCCACGGCGGCCAGCTCTCTTGCGGCCGCGCCTCGGCGATCCAGCAGTCCTTCTTCCGCATCGAGATCCCCGCCGCCCAAGTCCAGGAGGTCGGCGACAGGGCCGCGCTGGTGCAGGTCGAGAGCCGGCCGGAGTTCTACGATTTCGACCTGTTCCATCGCGCCGGCGAGGATCACGCCAACGACGATACGCCGCTGGCGAGCCTGACCTACACGGTGTTCGATACCGAGACGACCGGCCTGCAGCCTTCGGAAGGCGACGAAATCATCCAGATCGGCGCGGTGCGCATCGTCAACGGCCGCCTGCTGCGCCACGAGAACATCGACCAGATCATCGATCCGCAGCGCCGGCTGCGGCCCGAGGGCATTCCGATCCACGGCATCACCGAGGAGATGGTGCGCGGCCAGCCGACCCTCGCAACCCTCCTGCCGCAGTTCCACGCGTTCTGCGCGGGTACGGTGCTGGTGGCCCACAACGCGGCCTTCGACATGCGCTTCCTGCAACTCAAGGAGGACAAGCTCGGCATCCGCTTCACCCAGCCGGTGCTCGACACGCTGCTGCTGTCCGCGGTGATCCATCCGAACCAGGAATCGCACAAGCTCGAGGCGATCGCCGAACGGCTCGGCATCACGATCATCGGCCGCCACACCGCGCTGGGCGACGCGATCGTCACCGCCGAGGTCTTCCTGCGCATGCTGCCGGCGCTGGCCGACATGGGCATCCATACGCTTGGCGAGGCGCGCGCCGCCGCCGAGAAGACCTATTACGCCCGCGTCAAATACTGACCGATGCCGTCCCGCCAGCGCCGACTTTCGCCATGGAACTGCTGATCGCCTTCAGCGCCGGTCTGCTGCTCGGCGCCGGGCTGATGTGGCTGGCGCGCGGCGCGCTGGCGAATGCCTTCCGCGCGCTGTCGGCCGAGGCGCTCCAGCGCAACAACCAGGCCTTTCTCGATCTGGCGAAGACCGCCCTGGAAAGGCAGCAGTCGGTTTCGCAGAACGAGCTGGAAAAACGCCAGCAGGCGATCGGCGAGCTGGTCATGCCGATCCGCAGCACCCTGGAAAAATTCGAGCAGCAGGTGCAGGGGGTCGAGAAGGCGCGCATCGATGCCTATGCGACGCTCTTCGAGCAGGTGCGCGCCCTGGCCGACGGGCAGGGCCAGTTGCGCAAGGAAACCGCCAACCTCGTGCGTGCCCTGCGCGCGCCGCATGCGCGCGGCCGCTGGGGCGAACTGCAGCTCAAGCGGGTCGTCGAGATGGCCGGCATGCTCGACCACTGCGACTTTTACGAACAGGAATCGGCTGACAATATTCACGCGGGAGACGGCAAGCTGCGCCCCGACCTGATCGTGCGCCTGCCCGGCGGCAAGCAACTGGTCGTCGATGCCAAGGCGCCGCTCGCCGCCTATCTCGATGCCATCGAGGCGCCGGACGACGAGACCCGCCGCAAGAAGCTGGCCGACCACGCGCGCCAGGTGCGCGAGCACATCGCCAAGCTGTCGAAAAAGTCCTACTGGGAGCAGTTCCAGCCGGCGCCGGACTTCGTCGTGCTGTTCCTGCCCGGCGAGATGTTCTACAGTGCGGCGCTCGAAGCCGATCCGTCACTGATCGAAAGCGGCGTCGAACAGCGCGTCATCCTCGCCACGCCGACCACGCTGATCGCCCTGCTGCGCGCCGCGGCCTATGGCTGGCAGCAGGAAGCGCTGGCCGAAAATGCCCAGCAGATCTCCCAGCTCGGCAAGGAACTCCACGACCGCATCGCCACGCTCGCCGACCACTGGGCCGGCGTCGGCAAGAACCTGACGGAAGCGGTATCCGCCTACAACAAGGCGACCGGCTCGCTCGAAAGCCGCGTGCTGGTGACGGCGCGCAAGTTCCGCGACCTGCAGGCCGTGACGGGGGACAAGGAGATTCGCGACCTGGGCCCGGTCGAGGCGGCGCCGCGCCTGCCGCAGGACCCGGCCGGCTGAACCAGAGGCTACGGTTGGCCGGCGCGGATGCTTTCGGCGGCCCGCCGGTAGAGTTGCAGAGCCTCTTGCCGCCTGCCTTCGTTTTCGGCCGCGCGCGCCCGTTCCAGCAGTTGATCGACGCTCCGGGCATCGCTTTCGGCATAGGTGATCGAAAGCGACTGCTTTTCTGGGGCGGCACGCCTGGCGCGAATCACCAGTGCCTTGGGCTCGCGCGCCTTTTTCTGGCCGCCCGCCGCCGTCTTGCCGGCGCCGACTTTCTGCGGTTCCTGGCGGGTTTTCAGTTCCGACCAGGCTTGTTGATAGAGCAGCAGGGCCGCGTCGCGCTTGCCGTCCATTTCCGCCAGCCGCGCCTTGCGCAGCAGTTCGTCCGCGCGGTCGGGCGCAGGGTGCGAGCGTGCCGGCGGCGGCAGCGGCTGTTCCGCAGCCTGGCGGACCAGTGCGGCGAAGTTCGCGGCGCCGGTGAAGGTGCGGGCGATGTCGTAGTGGCCTTGCCGCATCGCCCAGGCCACCGCATCCTCGCCGTAGTCGTTCTTCAGCGCCGGGTTCGCGCCGGCTTCGAGCAGGCGTTTGGCGAGGTCGGCATGGCCTTCGCGCGCGGCCATCATGACGACGGTGGAACCGTTGGTCGAGCGGGCATTGATGTCGGCTCCGGAACCCAGCAGCGTTTCGACGAGCGCGCCGTGGCCGCCGAAACTCGCATAGTGCAGCGCGGTCCATTGGCGTGCTTCGCCACTGCCGCGATTCGGCTGCGCGCCGCGGTCGAGCAGCCAGCGGACGGCGTCCCGGCGATTTTTCCACGCCGCGAGCATCAGTGCGGTTTCGCCGAAGCGGTTGGCGCGATCGAGGTCCGCGCCGCGCCGGTGAAACAGTTCCATCAGCGGAATGTTGCCTTCCCAGGCGCCGATCATCAGGCCGGTGCCGATCAGGTGGCCCTCGAAATCCGGCTCGAGGCCCGCGTCGAGCCAGGCCGTCGCCTGCTTGAGGTCGCCCAGTTCGAGCGCGATGGAAAAGCGCACCGGGTCGGGCAGTTCGGCACGCGCCGCGGGCAGGAGCGCAGCGCACAGGAGGCAGGCGAGGAGCAGGTTTTTCACGCGGTGCAGTCTACCGCGCTGCGGTAGCATTGACCGATGACGACGACGCGTTTCGGCGGGGCGCTGGCGGCCAGCATTGCCTTGCATTTGGCTGTCATACTTCCGGCCGACGGGTGGCTGCCCCGCCAGCCTGCGCCGCTGCCGCCCTTGTCCGTGCGGCTGCCGCCGACCGAACTGGCGCACGCGCTCGCCACGCAGCCGGAAATCCCCGATAGGCCGCCGGCTGCCGTCCCGCCGCCGCCGACCTTGCGGTCTGGCGAAAAGCCGCGCGAACTCGAGGGGCGGGCATTCGATACGGCGCTGGCCGCGCTGGCGCGCGAGGAGTTCTACCCGCGCGAGGCGATCGAACGCGGTCTCGAGGGACGCGTCGTGCTGCTGCTGACGCTCGCTGCCGATGGGCGCGTCACCGGCATCGAAGTGGCGAGCGGCTCCGGGCACCCGATCCTCGACGCTGCGGCGCTGCGGGCGGCGGCACGCATTGCTTCCCTCCCCGGCGGGCGGCGGCAGGCGCTGCTGCCGGTAGAGTTCCGGCTCGAATGAACCCGCCCGGTGGGGTGGAAACCTCAGCTTTTCAGCAGGACGCGGTCGAGCAACTTTGGGTCGGCAGCCGGCGCGCCAGCCAGCCGGGGCCGGCCCGGCTGCCGGCCATGCCTTCCGGCACGTGATAGGCCTGGGTGAATCCCTGCGTCTCGAGAAAGCGCAGAACCTGCCCGGTGCGATTGCCGGTGCGGCAGATCAGGGCGATTTTCGCCGTCCTGTCGCCGCCGACTTTCGCCAGCACCTCGTCGAGAAAACCCTGCGCGCCGCGCGGATGGATCATGTTGATGAGCGTGGCGCCATGGGCGACGCCGGTCTGCTTCCATTCCGGCGGGGTGCGGATGTCGATCAGCGTCAGTTTGCCCTGGCGCGCGGCTTCCAGGGCTTCGGGTGCGCTGATTTCCTTGGCGGCGGCGGGCAGGGCGGCCAGGGCGGCCAGGACAACGGCCGCGCGGAACGGTTGCAGCATGGGCGAGTCCCTCCGGATGCGAAGGCTCATATTCTAGCGGATGGCTTGGTATAGTCAGAGGCGATGCTCGCCTACCTGATCCGCCGCCTGCTCTATGCTCTGCCGATCCTGATCGGCGTGAATGTCATTACCTTCAGCTTGTTCTTCGTCGTCAACACGCCTGACGACGTGGCGCGCATGCAGCTGGGCGCCAAACACGTGACGCCCGCGGCGATCGAGAAATGGAAGGCCGAGCGCGGTTACGACAAACCCCTGTTCTTCAACCCGGCCGCGGCCGGCGGCGCGCAGCTCACCGAGACCATCTTCTTCGAGAAGTCGGTGCGGATGTTCATGCTCGACTTCGGTCGCGCCGACGACGGCCGCGACATCGCGCGCGAGATCCGGCTGCGCATGGGGCCGAGCCTGGCGGTGGCCGTGCCGGTGTTCGTACTCGGGCTGTGGGCGGCGATTTCCTTCGCCTTGCTGCTGGTCTATTTCCGCGCCACCCCTCTCGATTTCGCCGGCGTGGTGCTGTGCGTGGCAATGATGTCGATCTCCGGCCTGTTCTACATCATCGGCGGCCAGTGGCTGGTGGCCAAGGTCTGGCAGCTCGTGCCGATTTCCGGCTACGCGGGGGGGCTGGCGGCGGCGCAGTTCATCGTCCTGCCGGTGATCGTCAGTGTGCTGGCCGGCCTGGGTGCGTCGACGCGCTGGTACCGGACGATCTTCCTCGAGGAATACACGAAGGACCACGTGCGCACCGCACGCGCCAAGGGCCTGCCGGAACGCCTCGTACTGTTCCGCCACGTGCTGAGGAACGCCCTGATCCCGATCCTCACCGGCGCGGTGGTGCTGATTCCGGCGCTGTTCATGGGCAGCCTGCTGATCGAGGCGTTTTTCGGCATCCCGGGGCTCGGCAGCTACACCATCGACGCGATCCACGCGCAGGACTTCGCCGTGGTGCGCGCGATGGTATTCATCGGCTCGGCGCTCTACATCGTCGGCCTGCTGCTGACCGACATCTCCTACACCCTGGCCGACCCCAGGATCCGCCTGCAATGATGTTCAAGCCGGTTCTGCTCTGGTCGGACGCGCTGTTTTTTCTGCTCATCGCGGTGGCGCTCGCCAGCGTTTTCTATATCCGGCGCGACGAGCACCTGCGCCTGGGCTGGCGCAAGGTCGGACAGAGCCGGGTCGGCATGGCGGCCGCCACGCTGCTGCTGGTCTTCGTCGGCATCGCCCTGCTCGACTCGCTCCACTACCGCGAGCGCCTGCCCGGCCCGCAGGCGACCTACGCGGTGGAAGTGCGCTCCGCCCTCGACGCGCTGCTCGGCGGCCTGCGCAGCGGCGCGGAGAAGACCTACTCGGCGCCGCTGGCGACGCATTCCTTCGCCAAGGAAACGCTCGACCACGATGCCGGCCGCGACTTCCCCCGCCTCCGGCATGGCGGCGCCCATCTCGGCGCAAGCGCCGAGGGCTGGGGTGCGGACGTGGTGCGCCGCATCGTCCAGGGTCTCGGCATCGGGCTGATCGTCTGGCTCGGCCTGTGGCTGGCCGGCGCGCCGCTGCGCCGCGCCGCGCCGCATCTGGCCTGGGATGCGGTGTTCGTCACCCTGCTGGCGCTGTGTCTGACCGCGGGAGCGGTCGCCCTGCTGGCCCAGGGCTATCACGTGCTCGGCACCGACAAGGTCGGCCAGGACGTGCTCTATCTCACGCTCAAGAGCATCCGCACCGGCCTCTTGATCGGCACGCTGACGACGCTGATCATGCTGCCGGCGGCCGTGTTCCTCGGCCTGCTGGCCGGCTATGCGGGCGGCTGGATCGACGACCTCATCCAGTATCTCTACACCACGCTCAACTCGATTCCCGGCGTGCTGCTGATCGCCGCCGCGGTGCTG
>JAGXSN010000027.1 GCA_018333815.1 Sulfuritalea sp.
CACCTGGCTGGCCAGCCGGCTGGACGCGCAGGGCAACTACCAGCTGCCGCAGGAAGCGTTCGCGGATCAAGTCGCGGCCCATGTCAAGAGCAAGGCGCCGCATTACGCGAACAACGTGATCGAGGACGTGCCCTACCGGTCGGAAATCAAGCGCCGGCATTACGACATCCTGCCCATCGCGCCGCCCTACGAAGTGCGGCAATACACCAGCTGGAGCGGCGTCGCCAACGAAACGGCGGAGACCGCCCTGCTGCCCGACCGCCACAAGTATCGCCTGTTGGTCGCGGCCAAGAACGCCGGCGGCGGCCTGCTCGCGCAGAAGACCCTCAACCTGGTCGAGCTGACGACGAAGCGCCTGACCCTTTCCTACAAGGGGGCGACCGCCGCCGACCAGAGCGCCTTCGACGCCTGGTTCAACGCCGTCGATCCGGCCGCCCAGCCGGCCTGCGCCGCCACCGCCAACATGGTGCCGGTCATCAAGCTCGAAGGCGTCGAACAGGCCAGCGAAGGCGGCAGTGGCGCCACCCCCCTGTGCTCGACCGACAACCAGCTGGCGATGACGGTGACGCTGGCCGAACTGGGCGCTGCCGCCACCCGTTCGAGCGTGAACTACTCGAACATCGCCGCCGCCAACCTGCACGCCCTGCATGCCGACGCCTGGCACACCTCCGACACCTATCTGGCCAAGCGCAGCGAGCAACTGCTCGCCGCCGTGCGCGCCAACCCCGGCAACCCCAACGCCGACCGCGACGGCATCGAGGGCGAATTCCTCAACCTCGCCGCCAGCCAGTACAGCCGTTACGTCGTCGATGCCAGCCGCCGCGCCGGGGAACTGTTCGGCGAATCCGGCACCGTGGGCGTGAGCCTGGGGCTGACCGCCGCCCAGGTCAAGGTCAACTACCTGTTCGACCTGCCCTACGGCCTCTACCGCAAGGGCTTCCTGATCGACTGGCCGGGCGGCGTGTACACCGGCACCCGGCTCGACGGCACGCCGGGCGACCGGCGCGCCTTCAAGCTGGCCGGCTTCGCCGGCTCCGCTTACGAAGCCTATATCTGGAACGCACTGGCCGGTCTCGACGCCGTCTCCACCACGCGCGGCCTGCAATTCGCCAAGGAACAGGGCATCGAGATCCTGCAGATCGACAACACGACCGACTGGGCCAACCACAAGTGCAAGCTCACCAACAGCTGCGCCGACGGCGCGCTCAACACCAACCCGGCGGGCAGCAGTTACAGCGCGCAGGCGGTCAGCCAGATCGAGACGAATTACGTCAACCAGGGCTTCAAGCTGACCATTCCGCGCCGCCTGATCCAGTACCCGGACGCCGGCGGCTGGAAGGGTTACGCCTTCTACGGCGAGAACCTCAGCGCCAACCCGGTGCGCGTCAGCTTCCCCATTGGCGCCCACAGCGGCGGCGTGACGGTCGAGCCGGCCGGTGGCGCGCGCGCCGGCGAAGCCCATGGCGGCTACGGCCAGGGCGACCCGTTTGCCGGGCTGTATGACCCGGCGCTGGGGACGGGCATCGTCGCCAATGCCAGCGCTCCGGTCGCCGCCCAGCACTCCGGCAGCAACGGCCACCAGGCCGCCAACGGCTTTGGCGCCGGCGCCACCGTCTCCGGCGACCCGGTGAACATGGTCACCGGCAACCTGATCCACAGCGAGCGCGACATCGCCCTCAAGGGCCGGGGCGGCCTGCCGCTGATGTTCGAGCGCTGGTACAACTCCAAGGGCGCCCAGGACGGCCCGCTCGGCTTCGGCTGGACCCACAGCTTCAACCACCAGCTGCGCTTCTACGGTGTGGAAAACGGCCTCGCCAAGCTGGCCTGGGTCGACGGCACCGGCGGCGAACGCTACTTCGCCACGGCCAACCATGTCAGCGGCAACATCAGCGTCGGCGCGGCCTTCTCGGGAACGGCCGGTATTTACGCCACGCTCGAACGCCTGGGCGACGGCAAGTACCGGGTCACCGAGCGCTCGGGCATGGCTTACGTCTTCGAATCGGTGAATGCCACCGCCACCGACACCCAGCAGAAGGCGCGCCTGCTGTCGATCGCCGACAGGAACGGCAACGGCCTGACGCTCGCCTACAACGCGAGCTGCGGCCACCAGCTGTGCAGCGTCACCGACAGCCTCGGCCGCGCGCTCAGCTTCACCTACACATCCAATCGCATCACGCAGATTGCCGACTGGAGCGGCCGCATCTGGCAATACGCCTACGACGCCCACGGCGACCTGATCACCTTCAAGAACCCGCTCGCCGTCGCCGGCAGCCAGCCGCCGGTCGCCTACCAGTACTACACCGCCGCCGACGGCGCAAAGCTCGCCCACGCCCTGAAGCGTTACACCCTGCCGCGCGGCAACGGCATGCGCTTCGAGTACTACGCCCACGGCCGGGTCTTCCGCCACACCCCCTTCGGCACCGACGGCGCACTCAAGGAAGATCACGCCACCGCCTTCGCCTGGAGCGAATTCCGCCGCGAGGCGCGGCAGACCGATGCGCTGGGCAACGCGCGCGTCTTCCTGTTCGACGCCCACGGCAATCCGCTGTCGATCACCGACGAGGCGGGGGCCGAGACCCGCTACAGCTACGACAGCACCGCCGGCCGCACCCATCTGCGCCTCTCCAAAACCGACCCCATGGGCATGGTCACAAGCTACGCCTACGACGCCCTCGGCAACCTCAGCGACGTCACCCTGCCCAGCACGCGCACCCTGCAGTACCGCGACCACACCGCCTACGGCCAGCCCCGGCGGGTCAAGGACGCCGACGGCCACTGGACGCTCAACCGCTATGACAGCGCCGGCAACCTGACCGACGTCATCCGGACCCGGGCCGGCGTCACCCCCACGGCCGACAGCCGTCCCGCCAGCGCCGACATTCTGGCCTGGAGCCAGTTTCAGGCCGACAGCGTCGGCAACCCCATCCTTGTGCGGCGCCTGCGCGACTGGACTTCCGCCGTGCTCGGCAACGCCGCCAGCGGGGTCGGGCCGAGCCTGGAAACCGGCTACGACGCCCAGCGGCTCAACGTCACCGGCCTGACGCGGCGGGGGGACACCAACGGCAGCCCGGCCAGCCTCGAAGTCGAGACCTTCACCGACTTTGCCCACGACAGCCTCGGTCGCCTGACGCGCGGCCCGGACGCCGCCTGGCATGCCGCCGACACCCGGTACGACGCCCTCGACCGTCCCGTCAAGATCCCCGACGGCCGCGGCCGCCAGTGGGACACCGTCCATGACGCCAACGGCAACCCGCTGCTGGTGGGCCTCACGATCGATGGCGCCTACCTCGACGGCCACTACGCCGCCTGGGACGACCTCGACCGCCTGGAGCGCAAGGTGGATTACGCCGGCCACGCCGTCCTGAACCAATACAACGCGCTGGGCCACCTCACCGCGGCGACCGGCGCCGACGGCTACAGCATCGGCTTCGACCGCGACCCGCTGGGCCGGATCACCGGCGCCACCAACGAGGCAGGCCACCGCGTCTCTCTCACCCTGGACGCGGATGGGCGGCCCCGGAGCAGCACCGACCCCAACCACCTGACGACTGCCTTCGAGTATTACCACGCCAGCCAGGACGGGCGACTCAAGCGCAGCACCCTGCCCAAAGTGACCGGCCAGAGCGCCGGCCGCGCGGTCGAGATCGCCGCCTACGACGGCGCCGGGCGACCGACGCGCATCGACGCCCTCGCCGCCGACGGCACCATCCGGGACAGCACCCGCCACTACGACGAACTCGGCCGGCTCACCCGCGAAGTCGGCCCGCCGACCAGCACCACCGACAGCAACCGTCCCGTCAGCTGCGTCGTCTACACCGTACTCGGCGATGTGGCGGAGGTTTGGGCCGGCAGCACCACCGACACCGCCGGCAAGACCTGCACCCTCGACGGCATCACCGTCAAGAAGCAGGTGAGCTACACCTACGACGACTTCGGCCGCAAGCTCTCCGAAACCGACCCCAACGGCAAAACCTGGCGCTGGACCTGGAACGGCCACAACCAGCTCGTCAGCAGCCAGACCCCCGCACAGGCCGCCGCCGGGCAAACGACCACCTACGCCTGGGGCGCCAAGGGCCAGAGCGGCGAAGTGCAGGGCCAGCTCAAACAAAGAACCGTCCCCGGCGCGCAGACCGCCGTCTACACCCGGAACGCGCTCGGCCTGGTCACCCGCGCCGAGACGAAGAACGGCAGCAACCAGACCGTCGTCGCCTACGAGTACGCCTACGACCCGGCCAAGCGGCTGCGCACCGTCACCGACTCCAGAGGCAACAAGACCCTGACCTATACCTGGACGCCCGGCGGGCGGCTCGCCCAGGTGGAAGATTCCGACGGCCACCTGGCCAGTTACGCCTATGACGCCGTCGGCCGGCTGGCGAGCCTCGCCGCGCCCAACGGCGAGACCGTGTCCTACGTCTGGGACGCCGGCGGCCGGTTGGTCGAGCAGCGCCTGAACTCCGGACAAAGAACGACGCAAAGCTGGTTCGAGGACGGCAGCCTCAAACAGAAACAGAACCTCTACAACACGACCGTCCTCTCCAGCCACCTCTACAGCCTCGACGCCCAGGGCCGGCGCGCCACCCATGCGGAAAACATCGCCGGCAGCGCCAAAACCTGGAGCTACGGCTACGACCACCTCGACCGCCTGACCAGCGCCACCGACGGCACCGCCGAGACCTACGCCTACGACCTCTTCGGCAACCGCCGGAGCAAGACCCAATCCGGCACGACCACCGCCTATCTCTACGACGCCGCGCACCAGCTGAGTGAAATCCGCTCGGGCAGTGACACCGGCCCGCTGATCGGCGCGGCGGTCCACGACGCCGACGGGCGTCTCGCCAAGCTGTGCGAAGGGCCGACGGTCACGAAGACCAGCACCGACTGCACCGCCGGCGGCACCGGGGCGACCGCGCTCGCCCTCACCTGGAACGCGCTGGATCATCTGCTGACGGCGACGCGCACCGGCGCCAACGCGGTGGCCGAGAGCTACGCCTACGACGACAGCGGCCGCCGTATCGCCAAAGTCGGCGCCGGCGCGACGGCACTGTACCTCTACGACGGCGACGCCATTCATGCCGAGTGGGCCGCCGCCATGACCGGCATGCCCAGTGCGGCCTACGTGCACGGCGCCGGCATCGACGAACCGCTGCTGCGCCTGACCGGCCAGACCCACCTGCCCGCGGCGACTCAGGCGGCTTACCTTGCGGACGGCCTGGGCAGCGTGGTCGGCACGGCCAATACCGCCGGCACGCTGACGGCGAACCAGCGGTTCGATGCCTGGGGCAATCGCATCGCCCACAGCGGCACGATTCCGCAATACGGCTACACCGGACGCGAGCCGGATGCGACGGGCCTGGTCTTCTACCGCGCTCGCTACTACCACCCCGCCAGCGCCCGGTCGCGCCAGCCTTCGAGCTTGTATATCGGCACCGAGATCTCGCGCGAGATCGCATCGACCGACTCGCCGCGCAGCAGGCGCAGCGCGACCTCCCTTTTGCGTCCCGCCGACCACCGCTTGATTTCGGCGGCCGCGCCGGGCTCGCCTCCAGTCGCGCTACGCGCGCCTTCCGGCAAGCCCGGCGCAACCCCGCCCACCTTCGATTCGTTCAGCATTTCACGGCTCCTTCTTCAGACACGATTTAACCCCAAATTCGTGTCCAGAAAAATCGGGGCCGGCGCAGGCGCGCCACCCATGCGGAAAACATCGGCGGCAGCACCAAGACCTGGAGCTACGGCTACGACTACCTCGACCGCCTGACCAGCGCCTCCGACGGCACGGCGGAAACGTATGGCTACGACCTCTTCGGCAACCGCCGGAGCAAGACCCAATCCGGCACGACGACCGCCTACCTGTACGACGCCGACGGGTGCCCGACGGCCCTCATGGGCTCGGATCGTCGAGCAGGCCCTGAACCGCGTCCTCGACCAGATCGAGGACGCGCTCGAAGCCTTCCGGTCCCCCGTAGTAGGGATCGGGCACCTCGGCGAGATCGAAGCGCGTCGAGAACCCGAGGAACAGGGCCAGCTTCCCCCGCTGCTCGTCGGGACAGGCTTTGCGCAGCAAGGCCAGATTGTCGCGATCCATTGCCAGGATGCGATCGAAGCGCTCGAAATCCGAGGCGTCGACCTGCCGCGCCCTGAGCGTCGACAGGTCATAGCCGCGCTGCGCCGCCGCGGCGCGGGCGCGCGGATCGGGCGGGCGGCCGACATGGTAGTCGTGCGTTCCGGCCGAGTCGAACTCGAACCGGGCTGCAAGGCCCCGCGTCTCGGCCAGCGTCCGGGCCACGCCTTCCGCCGTGGGCGAGCGGCAGATATTGCCCATGCAGACGAACAGGATGCGTTGCCGCCGCACCTTCGGGTCCTCAGAAGGGCAGCTTCATGCCCGGCGGCAGCGGCAGGCCGGCGGTGAGCGCCCCCATGCGCTCCTGCATCGTGGCCTCGGCCCGCCGGTTGGCGTCGTTGAGGGCCGCGGCGATCAGGTCTTCGAGCATTTCCTTGTCGTCCATGACGGATGGATCGATGTTGACGCGCTTAACGTCGTGCTTGCAGGTCATGACGATCCTGACCGCGCCCGCGCCGGACTGCCCCTCGACCTCGAGATGGGCCAGCTCCGCCTGCGCCCTCTGCATGTCCTCCTGCATCTTCTGCGCCTGTTTCATCAGGTTGGCGATGCCGCCCTTGTTCAGCATGTCGGTTCCTCTAGATAGGTTTGATGGTGGATTCGTCGATGCTCGCGTCGAACAGGTCGCAGGCCTCGCGCACGAAGGGATCGCTTTCGATCGCGGCGATGGCGCGTTCCTGACGCTCGCGTCTGATGCTGTCGGCACGCAACCTGGGCGTTTCGCCCGCCGGCTGGTCGAGCCGGACCTCGAGCGTCAGCGGCTGGCCGAGATGCCTGACCAGTTCGGCGCGCAGCTTGTCCTGGTGCGCCTGCAGATGCTTGTGGGCGGGCGCCAGGCGCAGCACGAGCCTGTCCCCGTTACGCTCGACCTGTTCGCAATGCTGGGCCAGTTGGCGCGCCATTCCGGTCAGGCCGGCATCGTCGACCAGCGCGTGCCACTCGTCGGGAGGGGCCGGGGTTGCGGGCATCGCAGCAATGGTCGGCGCTGGCGAGACGGCAGGTGCAGGCCGTGAAATCAAAGATGCCGGCGCCGCAGCGGGACGCGTCGACGCACCGGCCCCCGGCTTCTCGTTTTCGCCCGGCCGGAAGGCATGCAGGCGCAGCAGCGTCATGCCGAAGCCGGCCGCCTCGTCGGGCGCCAGCGGCAGTTCGGCGCGGCCGTGAACCGCGATCTGGTAGCACAACTGCAGGAACTCGGCATCGAAGCGCTCGGCGTAGGGCGCGAGGCGCGCCCGCTCCGCTTCGTCGAGGATCGATTGCGGCGCAAACTGCAACAGCGCGACGCGGTGCAGCAGCGTCGCCAGTTCCTGCAGGGCGGCGTCGAAGCTGAGGCTGCGCGCCTCCATCGCGTCGGCCACCGCCAGCATGGCGCGGATGTCGCCGGCCGTCAGACCGTCGAGCAGCGCAAAGAGGTGATCGTCGCCCACCGTGCCGAGCATCGCCCGGACGCCCTCTTCTTCGATGCGTCCCGCGCCGTGGGCGATGGCCTGGTCGAGCAGGGAGAGCGCATCGCGCATCGAGCCGGCGGCGGCTTTCGCCAGATAACGCAGCGCGGCGGGCTCGAAGCTCACGCCCTCGGCCTCCAGCACGCGCGCCAGGTGCTCGACGATGTGCTGCGGCGGCATCTGCTTGAGGTTGAACTGCAGGCAGCGCGACAGCACCGTGACGGGAATTTTCTGCGGATCGGTGGTGGCGAGGATGAACTTGACGTGCTCGGGCGGCTCCTCCAGCGTCTTCAGCATCGCGTTGAAAGCGTGACCGGAGAGCTGGTGCACTTCGTCGATCATGTACACCTTGTAGCGGCCGCTGTTCGGCGCGTAGGCTGCCTTCTCCAGCAGCGCCGCCATGTCGTCGATGCCGCGGTTCGAGGCGGCGTCCATTTCCACGTAGTCGATGAAGCGGCCGGCGTCGATCTCGCGGCAGGGGCCGCATTCGCCGCAGGGCGTCGCGGTGACGCCCTTTGCGCAGTTCAGGGCCTTGGCCATGATGCGCGCGATCGTCGTCTTGCCGACGCCGCGCGTGCCGGTGAACAGGTAGGCGTGGTGGAGGCGATTTTGGTCGAGCGCGTGCGTCAGGGCGCGCACGACGTGTTCCTGGCCGACCAGCGTGTCGAAGGACTTGGGGCGCCACTTGCGGGCCAGAACCTGGTAGCTCATGCGCCCATTTTAAAGGCAAACGGACGTCCCCCTTGCGGAGGACGCCCATTCTGTCCGACGGACTGCAATCAGCCTTGCGGCGCCATGCGTCCCGGTCCAGGCCCCATGCGGCCGCCGCCCATGCCGCCCGGCCCCAGCCGACCGACATGCTGGTCGGCGACCTTTTTCTGCTCGGGGGTCAAGGTCGCATAGAGGCGATCGAAGCGCTCATGCACCCCCGCCATCGCATCGATGCGCCCCTGCATCAGGGCCTGTTTCTTCGCCATGCGCTCGGGCGCGCTGAGTTTCTCGTCGGCAGCCAACTCGCGCATGGCCTGGAAACCCTTGCCCGCTTCGGCCTTGGCCCGGTCGGCGAAAGCCTGCCACAGCGGCTCCTGCGCGGCGGTAATCTTGAGCTGGTATTTCACGTAGTCGAGGCGCTGCTCGGCGCGCTCGGCGGGATCGAACTTCATGGCCGCATGTCGCCCCATCGGGCCGCTGCCGTCGCAGCCGCCCCGCATGCCCACGCCGGGCTGTCCGATGGCGAGTCCGCTGAAGCCGGCGGCGACGAGCAGGCCGGCGAGAATCTTGCGTGTGTGTTTCATGATGCTCTCCTTGTGAGTGATGGGTTCGCAGGAGAGATTTGACGCCCGGGATGTAAGCGCGCGATGTCGGCTTTGTAACCGATTGTGAACCCGCAACGGGCGGCGCAGGGTGGCGAGCCTGACCCCCGGCACTTGCAGTCAATGGCTGTGGCTGCTGCCTTCCGGCCCTGACCCGATTCACCATCCCGCAATGCGGGGAGACCCGCCACGGCCCATTCTAGTTCAAAAGTCGGTCGCGGCGGCGCGGCGGCCGCGCTCGACGTCGACGCCGGCGAGGATGACCAGCCCGATGACGAAATAGGCCCCCGTGACGAGAATCGCCAGGCGGTGGTCGCCGGCCGTGATCCAGGTCACCGCGCCGTAGGTGAGCGGACCGAGGATGGCCGACAGTTTGACGGCCAAGCCCCACAGGCCGAAGAACTCGCCGTGCCGGTTCTCCGGCGCGAGCAGGCCGACCAGCGCGCGCCCGGCCGACTGGCTCGCGCCCAGGCACAGGCCGGCGAGGTTGGCCGCCAG
>JAGXSN010000028.1 GCA_018333815.1 Sulfuritalea sp.
GGGGCAGCGGCGCCCACGAGCCGAGGGGCGCGCTCGCCAAGAATCTGCTGCCAGCACGCGAGAATCCCGCGCTTTCGCCCACTTTCGGCCGGGCCTTGCCGCAACGGCAGGCTCGATACGACCGATTCAGCACCCGCCCGCACCAATCCGGCTTGCTGCCAAGAAAATCCCAAAAAGATATTTGCTACAGGGCACCAATCCCCGCGCTCTCGGGCCGGGCTCGTCCAACAATCGGTTCAGATCGTGGCAAGCACGATCTAACCTTAGTCGTTATCGAGCGCAATCACATCATGATCGCCAAGATCATGCCGTCCGAAGTCACCATGACCGCAGCCCAGGCGCTGACGGGGCTGCGCCCCATGCTGACGCCACGTCAGGCCGCCGCATGGCAGAAAGACAGCCGTGGTGACTTTGACGAGACGCTGCGAGATCCATGGGCATAATCCTTCGATAGCTGCATTTGGGTAGCCGAGGCCCCGGCGGCGAATGGCAGGACGTACATCGTGGCCGATCCGTGCGCGTATTCGGGGCGGGAGATTTACGATGCCATCCGTGCCGCAAGTGCCGCTGGTGCCGTCCCGCCAGCGCCGACTTTGCGCTGGAGCGTGCCGGCGGGGGTGTTGCGCGCGGGCGGCAAGTTGGGCGATGCGCTCGGCGCGGTGTTGCGGCGACCGCTACCGCTGAATTCGGAGGTGGTCGAGCGGCTGCTGGGTTCGGCATGCTATTCGCCGGCGCGGATCGAGCGGGAACTGGGCTGGCGGGCGCGGGTCGGCTTGGCGGAGGGCTTCAGGGAGATGCTGAATGATCCCTCCATTTGCGGGAACCTGTTGCAGGCTGATTGAAGGATGGCAATGACGGGAAAACTTGACCTGAGTAGCTTGCGCGATGTTCAGAACCGCCCGACATCATCACGCTCTGACAAAACGTCGCGCGTCCTTGAGCAGCAGAATCAGGTGCCGCTCGTGCGCAGGCGTTGGCTCGAAACCAAAACGTCGATAAAACGCATCAGCCTCGGCGTCGATGGGATGCGTTAACAAAGCTCGAACACCCGCTTGTTCGGCAATGGCTACCGTGCGACTGATAGCGTCCTGAAGCAGACTGCAACCCAGCCCCCGCCTTTGGTAGTCGAGATCAATAGCAAGTCTGGCCAGAATGACCAGCGGGATTGGGTACTGCCCCATGCCGCGACGAATCAGCTCGGGTGCCTCCAGCGTGTCGATTTGACCAACTGTCAAGCTGAAGTACCCTGCAACTCGCTCCTCGTCGCAGACAACAAAGGTTCTCGCGGAACCACTGCTCTGGGCTTGACGCGCATGTCGCAGCAACCAATCGGCGAGAGCAGGTTTTCCGCAGTCAAATTCTTCCAGGCGGTGCGATGCATCAAGCGGCTGGGGTGCCGATAGACTCATTCGTTAGCCCAAACGGGTCGCCGGGAAAAGAGATCAGCCAGGCCAGGGTTGTCAGATTCCGGGCGGTCCAGCATCTCCAGGAGTGCTTGGTACTGGCTGCCAGAAACCATGAACAGGCGTTGGTCGAGCAAGGTCTGTTCAGCGGCTTGGTAAGCAGCATCGAGAATGAAATCGGTCAGCGATTTGTGCGCCACCACGGCAGCACGGCGCAGAACAGTCTCTTGCTCGGGTGTTGCGCGCAATCCAAGCCGGGCGGAGCGCGCAGTTGCGGTAGCGGTGGGCATAGTAAGCTTCCTTGAGATGTAGGGTAGGTCATATGTTAGTACAAATGACGCAGATCGTCCAGATGGGATGGTGCCCTTACGCCGAAAATTGATGCTGTTGTTCACTTGGCCGGCAAGTACCTGCGGGGTGCTGGCCGCTGCCGTCAAACAGGCGGGACGCTCACCCCGGCCGCGCTACAGCGTTTGTGGATTGCCGCGCAGGCCATCGAGAACGGTTATGCGCTGCTGACCCTCCATGCCGCGGACTTTGTCGGCTTGCCAGGCTTGCGCCTCTTGACGTTGCGTGGCTGACCATGATCTTCGATGCAATTGGCGCCGTCCTGCCAGCGCCGACTTTCCGGGGAATGCACCGGTAATTTTCTTGACAAGTGATGTTGCCGGTAATACTATTAAAACTATGAACACCGCCACCAAGCTGCTGGAAGCCATGCGCAACAACCCGCGTGACTGACGGATCGAGCAACTTCAAACCGTTGCCCGGCAGTTCGGCATGGTGGTTCGGTGTGAAGGTGGCAGTCACCATGTTTTCTCGCATGACACGGTTACGGACATTGTGAGCGTCCCGGCGCACCGGCCCATCAAGCCAGTGTATGTGCGTCAGTTCGTGGCGCTGGTCGATAAAGTGAAGGAGTCGCAAGCATGAACGAAATCAAGAGCATTCCCCGCGTCGTTCCGCCGTGGCCGTTCGAGTCTTACGCGCACATTATCAGTCCGCTTTCCGACGAGGATGGCGGTGGCTACCTGATTACCTTCCCCGATCTTCCCGGCTGCATGGCCGATGGCGAAACCGAGGCCGAGGCGGTGGAAAACGGGCGCGATGCGTTTCTCGCCGTGGTGTCGGCGCTGGCCGACATGGGGCGCGACATTCCCGCACCGTCGTTCGGCCCGGACGATGCCGCCGCGCCGGGGGCGTCCGGCAAGTTTGTCGCCCGCGTGCCGAAATCCATCCATGCCAAGCTGACCGCCCGCGCCAAGGCAGAAGGGGTGTCGCTCAATACCTTGGTGCTCACGCTGATCGCCGAAGGATTGGGCAGGCGCGAAAGCCGCGCCTGACCCTGTGTGGAAAACGGCCGGCGTTCGCTGATGCATGTGGTTTTTCGTCATGGCCCCCCAAGCCGATTGCCCTGCCCATTGGCACATGAATTTTAAAGGTACGCGCAATCTACTGGCGATTGCGCACTGCCACGAAGTGCCCTTGAGTTGGTTTTAGCATGATGCTATTGTAAGAATTCCTTACATTCGGAAAAGCGAGGTTTCAAGTGCTTGCGAAAATCACAGCGAAGAATCAGCTGACGCTACCCAAGTCGGTGACCAATGCGATTGGCCCGGTAGAGTACTTCGATGTGGAAACCAGGGATGGCCAGATTGTTTTAACGCCCGTGCGCATTCAGCGCGCCGATGCCGTGCGCGCCAAACTGGCCGAGTTGTCGCTGACGGAGCAAGATATTGCGGATGCCGTGGCTTGGGTTAGACGGTCCGCGGATGGCGTCACGAAATGAGCCCACCCCGAAATCGCCGCTGCGCGGCGATCTCCCCTCGATGGGCAGAAACACTCGGGGCGGCCCTTCGTGTTTCTTGAGAAGGTTCCGCCCTTCCACCCCAGGGCGGTTCTGGATACCAATGTCGTGCTGTCTGCGCTCATCTTTGCCAACGGCAAACTTGTTTCGCTGCGACACGCCTGGCAAAGCAGGGTTTTCCACCCCCTGGTGTCAAAGCTGACGACCGAAGAGCTGTTGCGAGTTCTGGCCTATCCAAGGTTTGGCTTGTCAGCCGCCGATCGGCAGGAACTGTTGGCTGATTATCTTCCCTACTGCACAACGGTCGCCATTCCCGACAAACAGCCCAAGATGCCGGCCTGTCGGGATGCCTTCGATATCCCTTTCCTGCAACTTGCCATTGCCGGGAACGCGGATTTTCTTGTGAGTGGTGACAGGGATATTTTGAGCCTGAAGGGGGAGTTTGCCTGCCCGATCATGAGCGCCGAGGAATTTCTTGTAGCGTTGGCTGAAAACTTCCCGGGCCGTGCGAAGCCAGCGAACAACCGGTGAATCATGACATTGCGAAACGAAGCCGATTCTTCCGGTAAAACATTGGTGGCGGGTGCAAGCGGGTTTATCGGTCGGCGATTGCTTCGCCCCGGCGACCGCGCGCTGGCGCGAACCGCCGGCGACAATCCTGATGGTGTCGTCGGCGACTTGAACGATCCCGCATCGCTGGCTTTGGCCTGCGCGGGTATCGAAACCGTCTTTCACTGCGCCGGCTACGCCCATGCCTTTACGTCGTCCGATCCCGACGCCCATTGGCGCATCAATTTCGAGGGCGCGCGCAATCTGGTCAATGCGGCGGGGGCGGCCGGGGTGCGGCGTTTCGTGTTTCTCTCCAGCGTCAAGGCGATGGCCGAGCCGGGCGAAGCGTGCGTCGACGAGGGCTGGCCGGGCGAGCCGGCCACGCCCTACGGCAAGGCCAAGCGCGCGGCCGAGGACGCGGTGCTGGAAGCGGGCGAGAGATATGGCATGCACGTGGTCAACCTGCGCCTGGCGATGGTTTATGGCCGGGGCGGGCGGGGCAATCTGGAACGCATGGCGCGCGGCATTCGCGCCGGCTGGTTTCCGCCCTTGCCGGAGACGGGCAACCGGCGTTCGCTGGTGCATGTGGATGATGTCGTGGAAGTCGTGCGACGGGTCGCCGCGCGACCGGAGGCGAGAGGCCGGACTTACATCGTCGCCGATGCGCGGGCGTATTCCGGACGGGAGATTCAGGACGCGATGCGTGCCGTCCTGCGAGCGCCGACTTTACGCTGGAGCGTGCCGGCGGGGATGTTGCGCGCGGCGGGGCGCCTGAACGGCCGGCTGGGCGAGATCGTCGATCGCCTGATCGGTTCGGCCTGCTATTCGCCCGCGCGGATCGAGCGGGAGTTGGGTTGGCGGGCAAAAGTGGGGTTGGAGGCCGGGCTGCGGGAGATGTTGAAAAAGTGATGTGACGCGCGCCGGTGGTGCATCTGCAGGGTTTGTCCTTGGCCGAATCGATCGGAAAAGGACGCGACGTGCGTGATCTCGCCCAGGTAGGCGACCTGACGACCTTCGTCCGCTTCCTGCGCAGCGCGGCGGCGCGGACCGCGCAGTTGCTCGACATGACCGACATGGCTCGCGATGTCGGCGTGGCGCCCAATACCGCGAGGCACTGGCTTTCGATCCTGGCGGCATCCGGACTTGTCTGGCTGCTGGAGCCCTACCACACGAATCTGTCGAAGCGGCTGGTGAAGACGCCCAAGCTGTATTTTCTGGACACCGGGCTGGCGGCCTATCTCACCGAGTGGAGCAGCCCGGCTACGCTGGAAGCCGGCGCGATGTCCGGCGCACCCCGTCGAGATCAAGAAGACCGCCCAGCCGGGGCGCGATGCCGCGCGGCATCGCGCCGTGCTTGAGAATCTTGGGCTGGTTGTAGGCCACGGCGCCGTCGTCGGCCTGTGCGACGAAACCCTGCCGCTGACGCCGCGGGTGGATGCCATACCCGCCTGGCGGGTGGCCTGAGTAGTTGTTCCTGAAAACCCTTGTCCCCACATCTTTCGGCATATAGGTTCAAATTAGAATTACTATTTCGATAATGATAGTATTATTGTCCGTGTGAGAGAGATTGATCTTCTAACCCCTGATGAGGTTAGCCAAGAGCTTGGTGCGCGTTGCCGCGCTTTGCGTCTGGCACGGAACCTGAGCCAGGCGGAACTGGCGGCGATGACGGGGAGTTCGTTGTCTTCGATCCGCCGCCTGGAGGCTCGTGGCCAGGGTACCCTCGTGCTGCTCGTCCGGGTTGTCCAGGCCCTGCAGGCTGGGACGCAGTTGGAATCCTTTCTGGTACAGCCAACATTGAGCATTGCCGACGTCGAGCGCGCCGTCGCGGCAACGCGGCGGCAGCGTGCGGGCGTGCCGCGCAAGCGGAGCGATGTGGGATGAAGAAACTGGCTGTTCTCTATTGTGGCTGGGGCGAGCGCTGGCAGTTGGGTCTGCTCGCCGACCCCGGGCGCGCCGGCATGCCGATACTGTTCGAATACAGTGACGAAGCGCGTCGTCAGGGCCTGGAGCTTTCGCCGCTGCGCCTGCCGCTTGCTCATCCCGGCGCGTTCGAGGGGGAGCGGTTTTTCCTGGGTCTGCCCGGCCTGATCGCCGATGCGTTGCCGGACGGCTGGGGCATGCTGCTGATGGATCGCGCTTTTGCCCGCGCCGGCCGGCGCATGACGACAGTTTCGCCTCTCGACCGATTGGCGCTCGTGGGCGAGCGCGCAATCGGCGCCCTTGCCTTCGCACCGCCGGAATCGGAGACCCCGGCCAGTGAAGAACTGGAGCTTTCCCGGCTCGCCGGGGAGGTGGATCTGGTGCTGGCCGATGCGCCTGATCATATGCCGGCCGAAGCGGCGCTGCGACATTTGCTGCTGCTGGGCGGCTCGCCTCAAGGGGCACGGCCGAAGGTGCTGGCGGATTTCGATCCGGCTTCCGGGCGCCTCAGCAGCGGCCGGGAGGGTGCCGGACAGCCGTGGTTATTCAAGTTTCCGGCGCGGGAGGAGCATCGTGACGCCTGTGCCATCGAGGAGCTCTATGCCCGGGTCGCCCGACACTGCGGCATCGACATGCCAGAGACTCGCTATTTCGATCTGCCCGGTCGCCATGGCGCCTTCGGCGTGCGCCGCTTTGATCGGGAAGATGGAATGCGGGCGCCGCTATTGAGCCTTTCTGCCCTGCTGCATGCCGATTTCAGGCTGCCGGCAGTCGATTATGAAACGCTTTTGCGTGCCGTCCGGCGGTTGACCGGAGATGAGCGGGAGGTGATGCGCGCCTTTGAACGTTGTGCGCTGAATGTGCTGTTGCATAACCGCGACGACCACAGCCGCAACTTCGCGTTTCGCCTCGGCCGCGACCGACGCTGGCGGCTTGCCCCGGTCTTCGATCTCACCTTCTGCGAGGGGCCGCGCGGCGAGCATCAGACTGCCGTGGCGGGGGAAGGGCGAGTGCCGGGGCGAACCCATTTGCTGGAGGTGGCGCGGCGGGGGGGCATTCCACCCGGGGCCGCAGGCGAAACCCTGGAGCGCCTGCTGACGGGTGTTGCTGATCTGAAGTCGCTCGCCACCGACCTGCCGATCCGCAAGCGCCGGGTTGACGAAATTCGCCGTTTTCTATCGGCGGACTGGCAGCGGGTTGCCGGGCGATTTTTGTGAACACCCCGTTTCCCAATGAAGGTATCTTGCCTGGCGTCGTTGCCCTTGGTGCGCGGCCGCCTTCTTTTCCCTATCCCTTTCATTTGACTGACCCATCATGAGCGAAAAGATACTCATCACCGGCGCGGCCGGCTTCATCGGCTCGGCCCTCGCCCTGCGCCTGCTCGAACGCGGCGACAACGTCGTCGGCATCGACAACCACAACGACTATTACGACCCGGCCCTCAAGGAAGCGCGCCTGGCCCGCCATGCCGACCATCCGAACTACGCCCACCTGCGCATCGACATCGCCGACCGCAAGGCGATGGAAGCCGCTTTCGCCGATCACAAGCCGCAGCGCGTCGTCAATCTCGCCGCCCAGGCCGGCGTGCGCTACTCGATCGAGAATCCGCTCGCCTATATCGACAGCAATCTGGTCGGCTTCGGCCACATCCTCGAAGGCTGCCGCCACCACGGCATCGAACACCTCGTCTATGCCAGCAGCTCGAGCGTCTACGGCGCCAACACGGCCATGCCCTTCTCGGTGCATCACAACGTCGACCATCCGCTCTCGCTCTACGCCGCCAGCAAGAAGGCCAACGAGCTGATGGCCCACACCTACAGCCACCTCTACGGCCTGCCCACCACCGGGCTGCGCTTCTTTACCGTCTATGGCCCTTGGGGCCGGCCCGACATGGCCCTGTTCAAATTCACCAAGGCCATCCTCGCCGGCGAGAAGATCCCGGTCTTCAACCACGGCAGGCACCGGCGCGACTTCACCTACATCGACGATATCGTCGAAGGCGTGATCCGCGTGCTCGACCAGCCGGCCCGGCCCAATCCGGACTGGAGCGGCGACCGGCCCGATCCGGGCACCAGCATGGCGCCCTGGCGGGTCTATAACATCGGCAACAACCGCCCGGTCGACCTGATGGACTACATCGCCGCCCTGGAAAAGGCGCTGGGCCGGAAGGCCGCCATGGAGATGCTGCCGCTGCAGCCGGGCGACGTGCCGGACACCTACGCCGACGTGCAGGATCTCGTCCGGGAGTTCGGCTACCAGCCCGCCACGCCGGTCGAACGGGGCGTCGCCGCCTTCGTCGACTGGTATCACGGGTTCTGCCGGACTTGACGGTCCTCGTCACCGGCGATGCCGCGTCGCCGGCGGCGGCCTGCGCAGGGGTCGAGACGGTGTTTCACTGAACCGATCGACTTCCGGGTGCTATCACGGGCGCATGCATATTGATGGCGCGAGGTGATTTATGTCTGACTTGAGCATACGCGGCTTGGATCAGGCTGCCTTGGCAACCCTGAAATCTGTCGCCAGCCGGCTTTCTTCCGTGAGGTGAGGTGAAGCCGCTTTCAGCCCGCAGTACCGTGCATTGCAGAGGGTCGCTTTAACCCTGCGAGGAAACCCTGCCGCTGACGCCAATACCTGCCTGGCGGGTGGACTGAAGGGTTGTCCATGTAAATTGCTAGATGTGTCTGTCAAATATAATAGACGAGTCTTGCAATGCTAGACTGGTGCCATGGCCCAGTCTTTCGAACGACCTTTCGTAGCACGCTTGCAGGCGCGTTTGACCGAGCCGGCGCCTTTGATCCAGGTACTGGTCGGACCGCGGCAAGTCGGCAAAACAACCGGTGTGCGCCGACTGCTGGCACGTTGGCGGGGCGCTTTGCATTATGCCAACGCCGACGATCTCCTGACGGCTGACCGTACCTGGCTGTTGGCACAGTGGCAGGCAGCAGCGCGGCTGGGCGAGGGCGCTTTGCTCGTCATCGACGAGATCCAGAAAGCCCCCAACTGGTCCGAGACGATCAAATCGTTGTGGGATGCGGCGCCCCGTCGGTTGCGCGTGGTTTTGCTCGGGTCGAGTTCCTTGCAGCTCCATCACGGCTTGAGCGAGAGTCTGGCGGGTCGCTTTGAGCTGACCCGGATTTACCACTGGACATTTGCCGAGCTCAGGGAGGCGTTTGGCTATGACCTCGAGCGCCATCTCCGGTATGGGGGTTATCCCGGCGCGGTGGGTTTCGAGGCCGATTACGACCGCTGGTACGCTTATCTGAAGGACGCGATTGTCGAGGCGGTGATCGGCAAGGACATTCTGCAAAACCGCAAGGTGGCCAACCCGGCGCTGTTCCGGCAGGCTTTTGAAATCCTCTGCCGTTATCCGGCCCAGGAAATCAGCTACACCAAGTTGCTTGGCCAGTTGCAGGACAAGGGCAATACCGATCTGGTCAAGTATTACCTCGAGCTTTATACCGGCGCGTTCCTGATATTTTCCTTGGGAAAATACTCTGCCAAGGGGTGGCTGACCCGCACCTCCAGCCCCAAAATCCTGCCGGGCTGCCCGGCTCTTTACACGATGACTGCCGGGCCGCGCGCTCTGGATGACCCGGAGCAGCGGGGCCGGGTCTTCGAGCTTGCGGTGGGGGCAGAGTTGCTGCAGTTGCCCGGCGAACTCTTCTACTGGAGAGAAAGGAATGCCGAGGTCGATTTCGTGTGTCGCTATCAAGGCAGGCTTTATGCAATTGAAGTCAAATCAGGCAGGAAAAAGTCCGCCAGAGGGCTTGAAGCGTTCATGGAGCATTTTCCCGGCGCTCAACCCGTCGTTGTGACGCCCGAAAATTTTCCCTCGTTGTCCTCGGCGCCAACGAAGTTTTTGACGGGATTCTGAGGTTTTCGGGTTGAAGGGGTCTGGGCCATGAAGCGCTTGTTTGACTTTGTTCTTGCCGCCCTTGTGACGGTGGTCCTTGCCTTGCCGATCCTGCTGGTCGCGCTGGCGGTGAAGCTGACTTCGCCCGGCCCGGTGCTCTACTGGTCCGATCGCGTCGGCAGGAGCAACCGCATCTTCCGCATGCCGAAGTTTCGCAGCATGCGCGTCGGCACGCCGGCGGTGGCGACGCATCTGCTGGCGGACCCGGCTGCCTGGCTCACGCCGATCGGCTCCTTCCTGCGCAAATCGAGTCTCGACGAGTTGCCGCAGCTATGGAGCATCCTGAAAGGCGAGATGAGTTTCGTCGGCCCGCGCCCGGCGCTTTTCAACCAGGATGACCTCATCGCCTTGCGCACCGCCTGCGGCGTGCATGAGCTGACGCCGGGGCTGACCGGCTGGGCGCAGGTGAATGGACGCGATGAGCTGCCGATTCCGGAGAAAGTGAGATGGGATGCGGAATATAGGCAGAACCGGTCGTTGCGGATGGACGTGCGTATACTGTGGCTGACCGCCGTCAGGGTGTTGCGGCGCGATGGCGTCGCGCACTGATCGATAACCATGCCGTTCATCAAAGCCGCCACTTCCCTGCTGGCCCTGCCGCGCACGCTGAAGCGCTTTCTCGCCCTGGCGATGGACGCCAGCCTGTGCGTGCTGACGGTATGGGTCGCCTTCTACCTGCGCCTGGGCGAGTGGGTGCGGCTCGCCGGCGAGGGGGCGATGATGCCGCAATGGGCGATCCTTGGCGCGCTGGCGCTGGCCCTGCCGATCTTCGTCGTTTCCGGCCTGTATCGGGCGATCTTCCGCTACGCCGGCTGGCGGGCGCTGATGACGGTGGCGAAGGCGATCCTCGTGTATGCGCTCGCCTATGCCGCGATCTTCACCGCCATCGGGGTGCCGGGCGTGCCGCGCACGGTGGGCCTGATCCAGCCG
Organism: Sulfuritalea sp.; assembly: GCA_018333815.1. Classification (GTDB taxonomy): domain Bacteria; phylum Pseudomonadota; class Gammaproteobacteria; order Burkholderiales; family Rhodocyclaceae; genus Sulfuricystis. Next base: position 10,526 of record JAGXSN010000028.1, read on the forward strand.
CTGCTGCTGCTCTTCGCGGTCGGGGCCTCGCGCGCCCTGGCGCGCTGGTGGCTGGGCGACCTGTATCAGGGCATCGTGCGCAACATGGATCTGCCCAAGGTGCTGATCTATGGCGCCGGCAGCGCCGGGCGGCAGCTCGCGGGGGCGCTCGCGCACAGCCACGAGATGCGCGTGGCGGGCTACCTCGACGACGATGCGCACCTGCAGGGGAGCGAGATGAACGGCCTGCCGATCCACGCGCCGGCCGATCTGCCGGGACTGATCCGGTCGCTCGGCATCCGCGCCGTGCTGCTGGCGACGCCCTCGGCGAGCCGGCAACGCCGCAACGAGATCCTCCAGCAGCTGCGCGCCTGCCATGTCTCGGTGCGCACGCTGCCGGGGCTGAGCGAACTGGCGCAGGGGCGCGTGCAGGTGTCCGACCTGCGCGAGCTGGAGATCGACGATCTGCTCGGGCGCGATGCGGTCGCGCCGGACGCGGCGCTGCTGGAAAGGAATATCCGCGCCAAGGTGGTGCTGGTGACCGGGGCGGGCGGCTCGATCGGCAGCGAGCTGTGCCGCCAGATCGCGGCGGCCGGTCCGCGCGCGCTGCTGCTGCTCGAGATCAGCGAATATGCCCTCTACCGCGTCGAGCGGGCGCTGGCGGGCAGCCTGGCGGAGGGGACGACGCTGGTGCCCCTGCTCGGCTCCGCGGGCGACGCGATGCGCCTGCGCCAGATCATGGCCGCCTGGCGGCCGCACACGGTCTATCACGCGGCGGCCTACAAGCATGTGCCGCTGGTCGAGCACAATGTCGCCGAGGGCGTGCGCAACAACCTGTTCGGCACGCTGACGGCGGCGCAGGTGGCGCGCGAATGCGGCGTGGCGGATTTCGTCCTCGTCAGCACCGACAAGGCGGTGCGGCCGACCAACGCGATGGGCGCGTCCAAGCGCCTGGCCGAGATGGCGCTGCAGGCGCTGGCCGCGCAGGGCGGCGCGACGCGCTTTGCCATGGTGCGCTTCGGCAACGTGCTGGGCTCGTCCGGCTCGGTGGTGCCCCTGTTCCGCCGCCAGATCCGCGACGGCGGGCCGCTCACCCTGACCGATCCCGAGGTGACGCGCTACTTCATGACCGTTTCCGAGGCGGCCCAGCTGGTGATTCAGGCCGGTGCGATGGCCGAAGGCGGCGACGTCTTCGTGCTGGACATGGGCGAGCCGGTGAGGATCGCCGACCTGGCGCGACGCATGATCGAGCTCTCCGGCCTGAGCGTGAGGGACGCCGCCAATCCGGACGGCGACATCGAGATTCGGGTGACCGGCCTGCGCCCGGGCGAGAAGCTCTACGAGGAACTGCTGATCGGCGAGGATCCGCAGCCGACCGCCCATCCGCGCATCATGAAAGCGCACGAGCGCTTTTTGCCCTGGGCCGCGCTGGCGGAAAAACTGGCCGCGCTGCAAGCCGCGCTGACGGCCAACGACGTGCCGGCCGTGCGGCGTCTGGTCGGCGAGCTGGTTTCCGGCTACCGGCCGGCGGACGAGATCGTCGACTGGCTGCATTGCGCGCAGGGGCGCGCGCCGCGCTGAAAGTCGGCCCCGGCGGGACGGCCCCGTCAGGGGGCGAGCCAGCGCCCCGACTTTCCCCCCGCCTTTTCCAGCAGGCGCAGTTCCTCGATGAGCATGGCGCGATCCGCGGCCTTGCACATGTCGTAGATCGTCAGCAGGCCGGCGGCGCAGGCGGTGAGGGCTTCCATCTCGACGCCGGTGCGGCCGAAGGTCTCGGCGGTAACGGTGCAGGTCACGCTGCTGGAGGCCGCCTCGAGTTCGAACTCGGCGGCGACGCGCGTCAGCGCGACCGGGTGGCAGAGCGGGATCAGCTCGCTGGTGCGTTTGGCGGCCTGGATGGCGGCGATGCGCGCGACGCCGAGCACGTCGCCTTTTTTCGCCGAACCCGACTCGATCAGTGCGAAGGTGGCCGGCTGCATGCGGATGCGGCCCTGCGCGCGCGCCAGCCGGACGGTTTCGGCCTTGGCGCCGACATCGACCATGTGGGCCTGACCCGCGGCGTCGAAGTGGGTGAGCGGCGATTGCTGCGGCATCGGTCTATGTGTCGTCCTGTCCGGCGCGCTGGATGACGGCTGTGAACTCCGGGGTGAAGTCCTTGCTGCCCGGTTGAATGTCCAACTCGGTTTGGCAGTAAGTGACGAACTTGCCGGCGGCGCGATAAAGCATGCTTCTCATCAGGTGTACGGTGTTGAAGTGCTCGGCGATGGCCGCATAGTCGGTTTCGTATGTATGTGCGGCGAGATTCCTGGCGGCCCGACAGGTCTGCCATTCGTCGATCGATCCGATCACGCCGACTTTCTCGTAGAAGGCGAGTATTTTGAGAAAGGTGTCGGCCGGCTCCCCAAGCAGGACCAGCGCGTGACGCATGGACGCCCCCAGGGTGTCTTGCAACTTGGCGAAGCGCTCGTTGATGGCGGCGAGCGCGCCGAACAGCGTCTTATCCTTCTTGAAGCGTTCGAGTGTCGCCGGTTCGAGCGGCCAGGTCAGCGAACTGTCGGCGGCATCGAGAAAATAGACGCACCGCTGGACAGCTTCGAGCAACTCGGCAAGATGCCGCCTTTCGTGTTCGAGCAAGGAGGATGCGTTCATAGCGGGATTCCGGTAGCCAGCGCAATAGCCTGAAAGGGCCTTGCGGCGGCATCCCTCCGCTTCGCGAGGATGTCGACAGGCAGCCGAAGTTGGCTTTCCAGTGTCCGCTTGATCCTGGCCCGCTGTATCAAGTCGAGCGCAGGCGAGCTTTCGATCAGCAGATCAAGATCGCCCCCCCGCCGCCGATCGTCGAGGCGTGACCCGAACACCACTACCCGTGCAGCGGGCCCCGCCTGCGCGTGAACCGTGTTCAGAATGATGCGGATTTGTTCGGGGGTGAGTCGCATGAGCGGCGTTGTGACATGAGCTTGCACCTTGCGGAACGGAACCGATGGGGCGAGCCGGTATCATAACGCCATGAAGCGTTTTTCGTGGCTGTTCTGCCTTTTCCTCTGGCCGTCGGCGCCCGCGTACGCCGACCGCCTGCCCGATCTGGGCGAAGTCGACCGCAGCGGCCTGTCGGTGCCGGCCGAGCGGCGCCTGGGCGAAAGGATCATGCTCGACATTCGCCGCGATCCGGCCTACGTGGTCGATGCCGAAGTCGCCGATTACATCGACCGCCTGGGGCAGCGCCTGGCGAGCCAGGTGGAGGGCGGCGCGCGCCAGCCCTTCGAGTTCTTCGTCGTGCGCGATGCCACGCTCAACGCGTTCGCGCTGCCGGGCGGCTTCATCGGCATGCATACCGGCCTGATCCTCGCGGCGCGCAGCGAATCCGAGCTCGCCGGCGTGCTGGCGCACGAAATCTCGCATGTCACGCAGAACCATCTGGCGCGCATGTTCGGCAACCAGAGTCAGGCGCAGCTGGCCTCGCTGCTTTCCCTGGCGGTGGCCTTGCTGGCGGCGCGCAGCAATCCCGACGTGGCCGTCGGCGCGGCGCTGGCCGGTCAGGCCGGGGCGATCCAGCACCAGCTGAACTTTTCGCGCGATTTCGAGCGCGAGGCCGACCGGCTCGGCCTCGACCTGATGGAACGGGCCGGCTTCGACGTGCGCGGCATGGCGAGCTTCTTCGAGCGCATGCTGCAGTTCGGCCGCCTGTATGAAAACAATGCGCCGGGCTATCTGCGCACCCACCCGCTCACCACCGAGCGCATCACCGACATGGAGAACCGCATCGCCCAGCGCCCCCACCGCCCGGCGCCCGACAGCGTCGAGTTCGGCCTGGTGCGTGCCAAGATCAAGGCCTACGAGGGTACGCCCGGCGCCGCGGTGGCCGGTTTCGCCGCCCAGAGCCGCGGCGACCAATCCGACCGCGCGGCGGAGCTGCGTTTCGGCCATGCCCACGCGCTGCTGCGCGACAACCGGCCGGCGCAGGCGGAGGCCGAGCTGGCCGCCCTGCGCCGCCTCGGCCTGGATTCGCCGCTGGTCGAGAACCTCGCGGCGCAGTTGCGCCTGCAGCGGCAGGATGCGCAGGGCGCGCTGCAGATCCTGCGCACGGCGCGGCAGCGCCATCCCGAGGCGCGCGCGCTGACCTATGCGCTGATCGAGACGGAAATCGGCGCCGGCGGGACGGCCGGCGCCGCCGCGGCTGTCGAGCTGACGCGCAGCGAACTGCAGCTGACGCCCGGCGACGCGCGCCTGCACGCGCTTCAGTCCAGGGCGTATGCCGCCCAGGGCAAGCGCCTGCCGCAGCACCGCGCCTTGGCGGAGTCCTACCTGATCGAAGGCCGGCTCGACGAGGCCATCTTGCAGCTCGACCTGGCGCGGCAGGCGGGCGACGGGGACTTTTTCGAGCAGTCCGAGGTCGATGCGCGCCTGCGCGAATTGCGGCAGCGCAAACAGGAGGAGCTGCGGGAGGCGCGCCGCCGCTAGGGTGCTGCCGCCGACTGCGGTACGGAACCGCAGTCGGCTAACCCGTCATCAGGCCTTGTCGAGGCTCTGGTAGTAGTCCGAGAGGATTTTTGCCACCTCGGGGCGGGAAAACTCGGGCGGGGGCGCTTCGCCGCGACCGAGCATCTCGCGCACCTTGGTGCCCGACAGCGTGATGAAGTCTTCCTTGGTGTGGCCGGGGGCTTCGCGCATCATGACCACGCGACCGAGTTTCTTCGACCAGGCGGTGTTGTCCGCCATGAACGTCTCGATCAGGAGCGCGCCCTTGGGCACGTCGTCGAAGATGGCCTGTGCGTCGAACGGGCCGTAATAGTCGCCCACACCCGCATGGTCGCGGCCGATGATGAAGTGCGTGGCGCCCATGTTCTGGCGGAACACGGCGTGCAGCACGGCCTCGCGCGGGCCGGCATAGAGCATGTCGAAGCCGTAGCCGGTGACCATCGCGCTGTTGGGCTTGAAGTACAGTTCGACCATCTTGCGGATGCAGGCATCGCGCACCGGCGCCGGGATGTCCCCTTTCTTCAGCTGGCCGAGCAGCATGTGGATGACCAGACCATCGGCGCCCAGACGCTCCATGGCCATGTGGCAGAGCTCTTCGTGAGCGCGGTGCATCGGGTTGCGGGTCTGGAACGCGACCACCTTCTTCCAGCCGCGCTCGGCGATCTCGTTGCGGATCTCGACCGCGGTGCGGAAGGTATCCGGAAATTCGGTCTGGAAATAGCTGAAGCTCAGGACCTTGATCGGGCCGGAAACAAGGTAGCGGCCGGCGGAGTTGAAGGCGGCCACGCCGGGATGCTCGGGATCGGTGGTGCGATAGACCTTCTCGGTCATGAGGCGCATCTGTTCCTCGCTGGCCTCCTCGATCGCTGCCACGTCCATGACGGCCAGGACCGGGTTCCCCTCGACATTGGGGTCGCGCAGCGCGATCTGCTTGTGGCCCTTGATGGCGCTGATGTCCTTGGTCAGATTGACGACCGGCACGGGCCAGAACAGGCCGCTGGTGGTCTTCATGTGTTCCGCGGTGCTGAGGGCATCGGCCAGGTTCATGTAGCCGGTCAGCGGGTTGAAGTAACCCGACCCCAGCATCACCGCGTTGGCGGCGGCGGCCGAGGAAAGCAGCATCGAGGGCAGCGACTCCGCTTTATGCGTCAGTGCGCGATGCTCGGCTACGTCATACACGAACAGCGGTTGCAGTTGATCGGAACCGTGTGGCTTAATCACTGATGGTCCTCCCGTTGGTGGTTGATTTCGGAGCCCGCAAAATACAATAAGCCCCATGGCGTTTCGATCAATTATTCTTTTTCAAGCGTGTCAATGTCTAATTGGCGTTGTCAATGGCAAAGAGCCGGAAAAACAGGCTGCTTGATCTCGATCAAACATTCTCCAATAAACAATTGGTGCGACTTATTCACCAATCAAAAATCGGGATTATGCTGCTGCAGGCAAGGTGATAGCCTCATGCCGTTTCATCATGAGGATTTGAAACTCCCGTGCTCCGCCGGAAGCGGACTCGCGATACGCCCCGGCCAAGGTAGGGCACGGAAGTCAAATGGGCCGCTGGAAACTCGAACACCAGCGGATTGTTAGCTAGCAAGGAGAGAACGTAATGCCTACATTTGTTCGTACCGAAAAGTGCGACGGCTGCAAGGGTCAGGACAAGACCGCCTGCATGTATATCTGCCCGCACGACCTGATGAAGCTCGACAAGGACGGTTCCGAAACCGGTAACGCCATGAAGGCGTACAACCAGGAGCCGGATCAGTGCTGGGAATGCTATTCCTGCGTGAAGATCTGCCCGCAGGGCGCCATCGAGGCCCGTCACTATGCCGACATTGTTCCGCTGGGCGGCTCGGTGCAGCCGATGCGCGGTTCCGATTCCATCATGTGGACCATCAAGTTCCGCAATGGCGTCATCAAGCGCTTCAAGTTCCCGATCCGCACCACGGCCGAAGGCTCGATCGACCCGTTCGGCGGCAAGCCGGTGCCCAAGCTGGCCGACATCGAGCAGACCGGCTCGTTCACGCGCGACGTGCTGGGCGGCTTCCGCGCCGGCAATCCCGCCGAGCTGATCCGCCGCGGTTGACCACAACTATCCAACGAATCGAGGAAACTGAAAATGGCTGGAACATTCGACTCCCCGGAAATTGTCCAGGAAGAACTGGACATCCTCATCGTCGGCGGCGGCATGGCTGCCTGCGGTACGGGCTATGAAATCATGCGCTGGGCCGAGGTCGTCAAGGCCGAGACCGGCAAAGACCTGAAGATCAAGC
>JAGXSN010000029.1 GCA_018333815.1 Sulfuritalea sp.
CCTGCTGATGGTCTTCTCGGTCTCGCCGACCTTCACCGGCGCGCGCGCCGCCGCCGGCGCCAGCCATACCATCAGCGAAGACGACGCCTACGCGATCGCGCGCGAGCTGCCCGAAGTCGTCGCCGCCGCGGCGCCCACCCTGCGCGGCAGCGGCCAGATCGTCGTCGGCAACAGCAACTGGTCGAGCACGTTCTTCGGGGTGACGGCGGAATATTTCGACGTGCGCGAGTGGGTGCTGGCCGAGGGCCGCTTCTTCGAGTCGGCCGAGATCAATGGCGCCGCCAAGGTCGCCATCATCGGCCAGACCGTGGCGGCCCAGCTGTTCGGCGACCAGAGCCCGATCGACCAGACGGTGCGCATCCGCACCGTGCCGCTCACCGTGGTCGGCGTGCTGGCGGCGAAGGGCCAGAGCCCCGGCGGCAGCGATCTCGATGACGTGCTGCTGATGCCGCTGTCCACCGCGCGCAACCGCGTGCTCGGCGCCACCGCGCTGGCCAAGTCGCGCTCGGTCGGCGCCATCCAGATCAAGCTGCGCGACGGCGTCGACGGCAGGGAGGCCGAGGAACGGGTGCGCGAACTGCTGCGCCAGCGCCATCGCCTCCAGCCGGGCCAGGACGACGATTTCACCTTGCGCAACATGACCGAGATCATGCAGACGCGCGAGGAATCCTCGCGCGTGATGGCGCTCCTGCTGGCCTCGGTCGCTTCCGTCTCCCTGCTGGTCGGGGGCATCGGCATCATGAACATCATGCTCGTCTCGGTGACCGAGCGCACGCGCGAAATCGGCCTGCGCCGCGCGGTCGGGGCGCGCGCGCGCGACATTCTCCGGCAATTCCTGATCGAGTCGGTGACGCTCGCGCTGATCGGCGGGCTGATCGGCGTGGCGCTCGGGCTGGCCGGTGCGCAACTGATCGCCGCACTGGCCGGCTGGCCGACCGAACTGACCGCCGGGGCAATCCTCCTGGCCGTCGGCTTCGCCGCCGCGATCGGCGTCTTTTTCGGCTACTATCCGGCGCGCCGCGCGGCGCGCCTGTCGCCGATCGAGGCGCTGCGCCACGAGTAAAGCAGCGCCCGCGCCGCGTTGTAACCAAAAAGTAATCATCGTGCAGCCCGTCCTGTCTACAATGACCCCGCCATGGCCGAGGAGATCGAACTCAAGCTCGCGCTGCCGGAGGCCGCCCAGCGCGGTTTCCTGCGCCACCCCGTGCTGCGGCAGGCCTCGCACAAACAGGCCTGCCGCCTGACCAACCTTTACTATGACACCCCGAAGCTCGAGCTGCGCGCGCGCGGCATCGCGCTGCGCCTGCGCGCCCAGGGCAGGTTCTGGCTGCAGTCGGTCAAGTGCGCCGGCACGCGCGCCGGCGGGCTGTCCGCCCGGCCCGAGTGGGAGACGCCGTATGGCGGGCAATTCGATTTCGACGCGATCGACGACGCCCAGGTGCGCGACTGGCTGACCCGGCCCAAAATCTCCGGCCGCATCGCGCCGGTCTTCGAGACCCATTTCCAGCGCATCGCCTGGGCCTTCGAGCCGGTGCGCGGCACGCGCATCGAACTGGCGCTCGACCGCGGCTGGATCGCCGCCGCCGGCCGGCGCGAAGCGATTTCCGAGGTCGAGATCGAGCTGATCGAGGGCGACCCCGGACAGCTTTTCGCCTTTGCCCTGGCCCTGGCGCAACGCGCGCCGCTCGCGCCCGCGCCGCTTTCGAAGGCCGAGCGCGGCTATCGCCTGTTCCTGCAGCAGCCCGAGACGGCGGTTCGCGCCGCGCCGATCCCGCTGGCGGAGACCGACTCGCCGCTGGGCGCCCTGCGCGCCATTGCGCTCGGTTGCGTCGACCACCTGCAGCGCAACCACGAGGGTGCGCTGCGCACCGACGATCCCGAATACATCCACCAGATGCGCGTCGCCCTGCGCCGTTTGCGCGCCGCCTTGCGCCTGTTCGCCCCCCGCCTGCCGGAGGCGTTCGTCGCGGGCCTGCTGCCCGCGTTGCGCGAGCTGATGGGAATGCTCGGCACGGCGCGGGACTGCGACGTGCTGCAGACCGAAATCGTCGATCCGGTGCTGCGCGCCCTGCCCGGGGAACCCCGGCTCTCCGCGCTGGCCGGCGTCATCGCCGAACGGCGCTGCGCGACCCGGCACAATGCCCTGCGCCTGCTGCGCTCGCCCCATTATGGCGAACTGATGATCGAGGTTCTGGCGCAAGTGCACGGGCTGACGGCAACCCCCGGGGCGGAGGCCGCCGCGACGCCGGTTGCCCTGCCCGATTACGCCGCCGACCGCCTGCGCCGGCTGCGCCGGAAGACGCTCGCGCTGGCCGTCGCAGCGCGCAGCGAAGACCCCGCCGCCTTGCACGCCCTGCGCATCGGCATCAAGCGCCTGCGCTATGCGCTCGAATTCTTCGCCCCCCTGGCCGGCCCCAAGCCGACCCGGAAGCTGCTCGACCGTCTGACCGAACTGCAGGACACGCTCGGCCAAATCAACGATCTGGCCAACGCCGGCGCCCTGTTGACGGACTGCGCGGGCACGGCTCCGCCGTTGCGCGAGGCCGTGACGCTGATTGCCGGCTGGCACGGCCCGCGCCACCAGAAGCTGCTGGCCGCCGTACCGCAGGGTCTGGAACGGCTGGACAAACTGCGTCTGCCGAAATTCCGCCGCTGCAACACCGCCGCAACATCGCCGGGCTAGCCTGCCGGTCTCCCACGAGTGCAGCAGAGAGAGAAAAAATGGACCTGATCCTATGGCGTCACGCCGAGGCCGAGGAAGGAGGGGCGCAACTGCCGGACGCCAAACGCCGCCTGACCGCCCGCGGCGACAGGCAGGCCCAGGTCATGGCGAAATGGCTCAAGGCGCGCCTGCCGAAAAAGACGCGCATCCTCGTCAGTCCGGCGACGCGCACCCAGCAGACCGCCCATGCGCTGGCCCTGCCCTTCGAGGTCGAGCCCAGGATCGGCGTCGGCGTCGACGCCGCCGACCTGATCGCCGCCGCGCAGTGGCCGGAGCATTCCGGCGCCGTGCTGCTGGTCGGTCATCAGCCCACCCTCGGCCGTCTCGTTGCGCTATTGCTCTCCGGCGCCGAGGCGGACTGGAGCGTCAAGAAGGGGGCCGTCTGGTGGCTGTCGAAGCGGAGCCGCGAAGGGCGGGACCAGACCGTGCTGCGTGCGGTGATCCCCGCCGAGATGCTGGACTGAACGGCCGCCCCTGCGTTCCGGGCCGCAATGCCGGCGCCGCGGCTTCTTGACGCGCGTTAAGTATTTTTCCGCGCATTCAGGCAAAATGCGCGGCCCATGCTCTCTGCAACCGGACTCACCTGCGTGCGCGGCGAACGCCGCCTGTTCTCCGGGCTCGATCTCGCGGTCGGTGCGGGCGAATGGCTGCATGTCCAGGGCGAAAACGGCGCCGGCAAGACCAGCCTGCTGCGCATCCTCGCCGGCCTGGCGCCGGCGGCGGAGGGCGAGATCCGCTGGCATGCGGAACCGATCGGGGCCCTGGCCGAGGAGTATCGGCGCCATCTGCTTTTCCTCGGCCACCACGGCGCCGTCAAGGAAGAGCTGACCCCGCTGGAAAACCTGACCTTCTCCGCCCGGCTCGACGGCGCGTCCCTCGCCGAAGCGGAAGCCTTGCAGGCCCTGGCCCGTTTCGGCCTGCGCGGCCGCGAGGATCTGCCGGTGCGCTTCCTCTCGGCCGGTCAGAAGCGGCGCGTGCTGCTCGCCCGCCTGGCGGTGCGCAAGGCGCAGCTTTGGATTCTCGACGAACCGTTCACCGCGCTCGATGTCAAAGCCGTCGATATGCTTTCCCGTCTCATCATCGATCATGTCGGCAGCGGCGGCAGCGCCATTCTGACCAGCCACCAGAGCATCCCCCTGCCCCATGGCAGGGCGCTCAGGTTATGAACGCCGCCATCGCCGTCATCCGCCGCGACCTGCTGCTGGCGATGCGCAGGAAGAGCGAGGTAATGACCGCGCTGTTCTTCTTCATCATCGTCGTCAGTCTGTTTCCCCTGGGCATCGGGCCGGAACCCGTCCTGCTGAAAAAGATCGCGCCGGGCATCCTCTGGGTTGCCGCCTTGCTGGCGACGATGCTGGGGCTCGCGCGACTCTTTGCTCCGGACCACGCCGACGGCACGCTCGAGCAGATGGCGCTTTCGCCCACCCCGATGGGCGTCCTGATCGCGGGTAAAATCGCCGCGCACTGGATCACGACGGGGCTCCCCCTGGTGCTGCTGGCGCCGGTGCTGGGGATACAGTTCGATCTCGACGGCGCGGCGCTGGGCATCCTGGTCGTCGCCCTGCTGCTGGGCACGCCGCTCCTGTCGCTGATCGGCGCGATCGGCGCGGCGCTGACCCTGGGCCTGCGCGGCGGCGGCGTCCTGCTGTCCCTGCTGGTGCTGCCGCTCTATGTGCCGACCCTGATCTTCGGCGCCGGCGCGGTGGAAATGGTAGTGTCCGGCATGAGCGCCGCCGGCCACCTGTCGCTGCTGGCGGCCATGCTGGCGCTGGCGCTGTTTTTCGCGCCGTGGGCGACCACGGCGGCTTTGAGAATCGCTCTCGAATAAGGTACCGGACGTGAACAACCGTCTCATTCACTGGTTCAAATTCGCCAGTCCGCAGAGCTTCTACCCGCTCGCCGGCAAGATGATCCCCTGGTTCTGGGGGCTGGCCGCCATCTTCTTCGTTGCCGGCCTCTACATCGGCTTCTTCGTCGCGCCCACCGACTTCCAGCAGGGCGAGGGCTATCGCATCATCTTCGTCCATGTCCCGGCGGCCTGGATGTCGATGTTCATCTATCTGGTGATGGCTTTCTGGGCCGGGCTGGGACTGGCGTTGAATACCCGACTGTCGAGCATGATGGCGCAAGCGCTCGCCCCCACCGGCGCGATCATGGCCTTCCTCAGCCTGTGGACCGGCGCCTGGTGGGGCAAGCCGATGTGGGGCGCCTGGTGGGTGTGGGACGCGCGGCTGACCTCGGCCCTCATCCTGTTCTTCCTCTACATCGGCTTCATCGCGCTGCAGGCGGCGATCGACGACGCGCGCCGGGCCGACAAGGCCGGCGCGATCCTCGCGCTGGTCGGGGTGGTGAATGTGCCGATCATCTATTTTTCGGTGCAGTGGTGGAACACCCTGCACCAGGGCGCGTCGGTGTCCCTGACGCGCGCGCCGACCATGGCGACCACCATGCTGTGGGGCATGCTGATCATGGCGCTCGCCTTCTGGATGTACTCGATCGCCGTCGCGCTGATGCGCGTGCGCGCCATCATCCTTGAACGGGAAGCCCATACCGAGTGGGTCAAGGAACTGCCGGAAGTGAAAAACTGATGGCCCCCCACGCTCGCAAAATCGGCTCGCTGCCCCCCAAGGAGGCAAAACAATGAACTGGGAATCCCCCGCCGCCTTCTTCGCCATGGGCGGCTACGGCCTCTATGTCTGGGGCAGTTTCGGCGCCTGCGCGCTGCTGATGATCGCGGAACCAATTCTGGCCGCAAAGCGTCGTAGGGATATTTTACGCAGCCTGCGGCGCGAGCGGCTGGCCGAGACTCTCGATTCCCAAGGCACGGAGTGACCGCCCCATGAAACCACGCCACAAACGCATCGCCCTCATCGTCGGCGGGCTGGCCGCCGTCGGCGCCGCCAGCGCCCTGGTGCTGAACGCGCTCGACAGCAACATCGCCTTTTTCGTCACGCCCACCGAGGTCGCGGAAGGCAAGGCCCCGAAAGACCAGCTTTTCCGCATCGGCGGCTACGTCCAGGAAGGCTCGATCCGGCGCGACAACCTCACCGTCCATTTCGTCATTACCGACACGGCCCGGCACGTGCCGGTAATGTACAACGGCATCCTGCCCGACCTGTTCCAGGAGGGCAAGGGCGCGGTGGCGCAAGGCCGGATCAGCCCGGATGGCGTCTTCCAGGCCACCCAGGTGCTCGCCAAGCACGACGAGAACTACATGCCCCCCGAAGCCGCCCATGCGATCGAGCAAGCGCAAAAGGCCCAGAAAACCCTCCAGCAATAGGCCATCGCCATGATTCCAGAACTCGGGCACTTCGCCCTGATCCTCTCCCTGTGCGTCGCCCTGGCCGCCGGCATCCTTCCCCTCGTCGGCGCCTACCGCAACCAGGCGCAGTGGATCGCCTTCGCGCGCCCCGCGACGAGCGCGATATTCGTGCTGATCCTCGTCTCCTACGCCTGCCTGACCTGGGCCTTTTATGTCGACGATTTCTCGGTGGCCTATGTCGCCGGACACTCGAACTCTCAAATGCCCACCATCTTCCGCCTGTCCGCCGTCTGGGGCGGACACGAGGGCTCGCTGCTGCTGTGGGCGCTGATGCTCGCCGGCTGGGCCATCGCGGTCGCCACCTTCTCCCGCCAGCTGCCCGACGCCATGGTCGCGCGCGTGCTGGGCGTGATGGGGCTGGTGATGGTGGGCCTGCTGGCCTTCACCCTCTTCACCTCCAATCCGTTCGAGCGCCTGATGCCGGCGCCGGCGGAAGGGCGCTCGCTCAACCCGCTGCTGCAGGATTTCGGCCTGCTCTATCATCCACCCCTTCTCTACATGGGCTACGTCGGCCTGTCGGTCGCCTTCGCCTTCGCCATCGCCGCCCTTCTGGCCGGCCAGCTCGACGCGGCCTGGGCACGCTGGTCGCGCCCCTGGACGATCGCCGCCTGGGCCTTCCTCACCCTGGGCAACTCGCTGGGCTCGTGGTGGGCCTATTACGAGCTCGGCTGGGGCGGCTGGTGGTTCTGGGACCCGGTCGAGAACGCTTCCTTCATGCCCTGGCTGCTGGCCACGGCCCTGATCCATTCCCTTGCCGTGACCGAGAAGCGCGGCAGCTTCAAGAACTGGACGGTGCTCCTGGCCATCGCCGCCTTTTCGCTCACCCTGCTGGGCACCTTCCTGGTGCGCTCCGGCGTGCTCACCTCGGTGCATGCCTTCGCCACCGATCCGGGCCGCGGCATGTTCATCCTGATCTTCCTGACCTTCGTCATCGGCAGTTCCCTGCTGCTGTTCGCCATCCGTGCGCCGAAGGTGGGTCTGGGCGGACGCTTCGCCCTGGTCTCGCGCGAGACGCTGCTGCTGCTCAACAACGTGCTGCTGGTGGTCGCCTGCGGCGCGGTGTTCCTCGGCACGATCTACCCGCTCCTGATCGACGCGCTGGGCATGGGCAAGATCTCCGTCGGCCCGCCCTACTTCAACGCGGTGTTCATCCCGCTCATGCTGCCGGTGCTGGCGCTCGTCGCGCTGGGTCCGACGATGCGCTGGAAGCAATCCGATCTCAAGGCCGACCTGCTCAAGCTCTGGCCGGCTGCGGTGGTCGGCGTCGCCGTGGGGGTCGCCACGCCCCTGCTGGCGAGCCAGTGGCACTCCTACGCCGCCCTCCTGATGGCGCTGGTGGGCTGGATCGTCGCCGCCATCGTGTTGCAGACCTACGACCGTCTCAAGGCCGGCAAGCCGACGGCGTCGTGGTGGGGCATGCAACTGGCCCACTTCGGGTTGGCCGTTTTCGTCGTCGGCGCGACGATGATCAGCGTCTATGACGAGGAGCGCGACGTGCGCATGGAGCCGGGCGACACCGTCGCCGTCGGCGGCCATGTCTTCAAGTTCCTCGGCGTGCGCGCGGCCGACGGCCCGAACTTCAGCTCTCTGGTCGGCAGCTTTGAAGTGTCGAAGGAAGGGCAGCCCCTGTCCATGCTCTACCCCGAAAAGCGCGACTATGGTCCCGGCCACATGCCGATGACCGAAGCCGCCATCGACGGCAGATTCACCTACGACCTCTATGTGTCGCTCGGCGAACCCCTCACCGCGGACAAGGAAGGCGGCCCCTGGGCGGTGCGCGTCTACTACAAGCCCTTCGCCTTCTGGATCTGGGGCGGCTGCCTGTTCATGGCCCTGGGCGGCTTTATCGCCATGGCCGACCGGCGCTATCGCCTGAAACTCAAGCCCCGGCCTGCCGCCGTCGCCGTCGGAGCGGCTGCATGAACAAGTTTCTCCTGCCCCTGGTGGCGTTTGTCGCCCTGATCGGCTTGCTCGCCTTCGGCCTGACCCTCAACCCGCGCGAGGTACCCTCGCCGCTGGTCGGCAAGCCGGCGCCGGCGTTCTCCTTGCCCAAGCTGCACGACGAGCAGATCATGTTCTCGCCCCAGGAGATGAAGGGCAAGGTCTGGCTGCTGAATGTCTGGGCCTCGTGGTGCGTTTCCTGCCGCGAGGAGCACCCGATCATCGTCGAGTATGCCGCGCGCGGCGTGCTGCCGCCGGTCGTCGGCCTGAACTACAAGGACAAGCGGGACGATGCCCTGCGCTGGCTGCTGCGCTTCGGCGATCCCTATCTGCTGTCGGTCGCCGATGTCGACGGCCGCGTCGGCATCGACTACGGCGTGTATGGCGTGCCGGAGACCTATCTGATCGACAAGGCCGGCGTGATCCGTTTCAAGCAGATCGGCCCCATCACCCGCAAGGCGATGGAAGAGAAAATTTTGCCGCTCGTCAAGGAGCTCAATCAATGAAGCGTTTTTGCGCGGTTCTGGCCGCACTCTGTCTGATCCACCCGGCCCTGGCGCGCGAGGCCGCGCCCATGGCCGAAGATCCGGTTGTCGAAGAGCGCCTCGTCAAGATCGCCGAGGAGTTGCGCTGTCTGGTCTGCCAGAACGAGTCGATCGCCGGCTCCCAGGCTGAGCTGGCCGTGGACCTGCGCAACGAGGTGCGCGACCTGATCAAGGCCGGCAAGACCGATCGGCAGGTGAAGGACTTCCTCGTCGCCCGCTATGGCGAGTTCGTGCTCTACCGTCCGCAATTCAAGCCGACCACCTACGCCCTGTGGATCGGCCCCTTCGTCCTGCTGCTGGTCGGCTTCGTCGCGCTGTTCAGCTATCTGCGCAAACGCAGCCGCAAGGTCGAGGATGCTCCTCCGCTCACCGAGGCCGACCGCAAGCGCGCCGAAGTCCTGCTGAAGGAAAGCCAGTCATGACCGCATTCGTCGTTGGCGCCCTGGCGCTCATCCTTGTCGCCGTCGTCTTCATCGTCTGGCCGTTTCGCCGCCGGCGCGCCGGCGCCGACCCTTCGCAGCAGCAGTTGAACGCAGCCATCTATCGCGACCAGATGGCCGAGATCGAGCGCGATCGCGTCATCGGCGCGCTGGATCAGGCCGATTTCGAGCAGGCGCAGGCGGAGTTGCAGCGCCGCCTGATCGAGGACAGCCCGGAACCGGCCGCCGTCGGCGCCGCGCCGGAACGGGCGGGCTTTGCCCTGCCGATCGCCCTCGGCGCTTTCCTGCCGCTCGCCGCGATCGCGCTGTATCTTGCCCTCGGCAACCCGACGGCGTTGAACCCTCCCCCCCGACCCGCCTCTCCCCACGGCGATCAGTTCTCCCAGCAGGACGTCGAACGGATGGTCGCCGGCCTGGCCGCGAAACTCGAGGGCGAACCGGAAAATTACCGCGGCTGGGCGATGCTGGCGCGCTCCTACAAGCAGATGGGGCGCTATCCCGAAGCGGCGCGCGCCTATGCGCGCACCGGCCCGATGCTGGAAACCAGCGCCGATCTGCTCGTCGATTACGCCGACGCCCTGGCGGTCGCGGAAAACGGCTTCACTCCCCCGGTGCTCGCCCTGATCGACCGGGCGCTCAAGCTCGACCCGGCCCAGCCGCAGGGCCTCTGGTTGCGCGGCACCGCCGCATTCGAGAACAGGCGCTACGACCTGGCGATCGCCGACTGGCAGGCGCTGCTCAAACTCTTCCCCGCCGGGTCGGAAGAGGCTCAGGTGATCACCGCCAACATCGCCGAGGCGCGCAGCCTCGCAGCGAGTAAAACGAACCAGCCCTGACCGGCGCCGTCCGCACACCGCCCGGAGCGCAGGGGCAGGCTCCTATGCAGGAAACCCTCCTCGAGGAAGTCCGCCGCGTCCGGAGCGGGGCCGACTGCGTGGCCTCGCCTGCCACGGTCGATGCCGCCTTCGACCGCATGGCGCGGGAGATCGCGCAGCGCCTCGCACACGCCAACCCGCTGATCTACGCCGTCATGAACGGCGGCCTGATCGTCGCCGGCAGGCTCGTGCCGAAGCTCGACTTCCCGCTCGAACTGGCCTACCTGCACGCGACGCGCTACGGCCACGCCCTCAGCGGCGCCCGCCTCGACTGGTGCATCCGGCCGACGCAGAACCTGACTGGGCGCACCGTGCTGATCGTCGACGACGTGCTCGACGAAGGCCATACCCTCGAGGCGATCTGCCAGAGCATTCGCTCCGAGGGCGCGGCGGAGGCGCTGACGGCGGTACTGGTGCACAAGACGCACGAGCGCAAGGCGGCGCCGGGCATGCGCGCCGACTTTACCGGGATCGACGCGCCGGACCGCTTCCTGTTCGGCTGCGGCATGGATTACAAGGGCTACTGGCGCAACGCGGCCGGCATCTACGCCGTCCGGGAGGGCACCCGGTTGACGGAGGGGTTGGGCCACTGGGGAAAGGAATAGCTGGACATTACAGGCTTTGTGTAACTACAATAAGCGCATGATCACCTGGGACGAGAGCAAGCGCAAGAAGAACCTCAGAGCGCACGGCATCGACCTGGCCGAAGTTGATTGCGTATTCGACGCCCCGATGGTCACGGTGGAAGACGAACGCGAGCAGTACGGCGAACTGCGGCTGCGAAGTCTCGGTTGGTTTCATGATCGGGTTGTCTTCCTGGTTTGGACGGAGCGCGATGACGGCGCCCGAGTAATTTCCTGTCGTTACGGTGACAAACATGAAACGCGCGCGTACTTCAAAGCCCTCGACCTTTAGCAAAGAGCAGATCGCTGCCGCGCTCGCGGCAGCGCCCGAGAAGGTGAAAGACTCGGAATGCCCATACGACCCCAACGACGCGGACGCGGTAGCCAAATACTGGGCCAAGGGCAAGGTCCGTCTTCCCGGCCGGCGCGGGCCGCAGAAACTCCCGACAAAGGTAGCGGTAACGGTTCGATACAGCGCCGAAGTGGTTGAGTACTTCAAAGCGACCGGCGAAGGCTGGCAGACGCGCATGAATGAGGCGTTGCAGCAGTACGTAAAGAGACATCGCGCGGCGTAGGCGTTTCGCATCTAAGGGGCCCAACAGTTTCATTCATACCCTGCCGCCGAGTGACGGAGTCGGTTTACACTGATGATGATAACGATTATCATCATGATCGTTGACTTTTCCCCACGGGAGAAATGATGAAACCGCCATCCATCGCGGCCAAGCAGCGCTCGAAGCCGGCCCGCTCCGCATCGGCCCGGCGGGCGGGGCCGTGACCCAGGCCGTGGCGCAACCGGGCTACCCGGCCGGCGCCGGTTTTTCCCGGTCTGGACTGGCCGCGGTCGTGCTCGCCCACCTGCTGGTGCTGTTTGCCCTGTTGCAGATGCAGGTCATCCCGCTGCCCGCGCCGCTGGCGGTGTTGACGGTCGACCTGATCAAGCCGCCGGAAGTCGTCAAGCCGCCGGAGCCGCCCGTGCCGCCGAAGCCGCGGCCGGCAATCAAACGCCCCCCCGAGCCGGTGGCGCCGCAGCCGGTGCAACTGGCGGCGCCCATGGAGTCGCCTTCGCCGTCGCCGGTATGGGCGCCGCCGCCGCCGCCCGTCGTCGCCCCCTTGCCCCCGATCGTTGCGCCGCCGGCGCCGGTGCAAACCGTGCAACCGCGTTTCGACGCCGACTATCTCGACAATCCCAAACCCGTCTATCCGGCCCTCTCGCGCCGCATGGGCGAGGAAGGCCGCGTCGTGCTGCGCGTGCAGGTGCGCGCCGACGGCGGCGCGGGCGAGGTGCGGCTGCACGCCTCGAGCGGTTCGCCGCGCCTCGACCAGGCCGCGCTCGACACCGTGCGGCGCTGGCGGTTCGTGCCCGCGCGCCAAGGCGACGAGGCGATCGCCGCCTGGGTTCTGGTTCCCATCGTTTTCAGCCTGAAGGAGAATTGAATGCAAGAGTCGCTGGGCTTCGCCCATTTTCTCGCCCAGACCGACGGCGTCGCCCGCTTCATCCTCGCGGTGCTGCTGGTCATGTCGGTCGGCACGTGGTATCTGATCGTGGTCAAGGGGGCGCAGAATATCCTGCGCCGCAACAAGACGCGCGCCTTCCTCGATGCCTTCTGGAGCGCTCCCAGCCTCGACGCGGTGGCGCGCCGCCTGCGCGAGGACGGGGCGAACGAACCTTTCGCGCACCTGGTGCATCACGGCTTCACCGCCGTCGAGCAGTTGCGCGCTTCCCGCGAAGGCAGCCGGCCGGCCGGCCTGATCGACGCCGGTTCGCCCGACGACTTTCTGTCGCGCGCCCTCAAGCGCGCCATCGACGAGGACAAGGCGCGCCTCGAGCACGGCCAGACCTTTCTCGCCACCGTCGCCTCCTCGGCGCCCTTCATCGGTTTGTTCGGCACCGTCTGGGGCATCTACCGCGCGCTGATCGCCATCGGCATGAGCGGCCAGGGCACGCTCGACAAGGTCGCCGGGCCGATCGGCGAGGCGCTGATCATGACCGCCATCGGCCTCGCGGTGGCCATCCCCGCGGCCATCGCCTACAACGCCTTCGCGCGCGCCCACCGCAACACCCTGACCGCACTCAACAGTTTCGCCCACGACGTGTTCGCCTTCCTCTCGGTCGGCGCCCGCGCCGCGCCGCAGCGCGCCGATGTCTCCGCCACCTCCGAGCGCATCATCGCCCTGACCTCGGCCCGTCCGGCCGTCGCCTGAGGAATCCGCCATGGCCTTCGCTTCCTTTTCCGACGGCGACGACGCGGGCGATCTTGCCGAAATCAACATGATTCCGTTCATCGACGTGATGCTGGTGCTGCTGGTGATCTTCATCATCACCGCCCCCCTGCTCACCCATGCCGTCAAGGTCGACCTGCCCAAGGCGAGTTCCGCGCCCAACCTCACCAAGCCGGAGAACGTCCAACTCGCCATCGACGCCGAGAACCGGGTCTGGTGGAACGGCGAAACGGTGGACGCGGCGGCGCTCACCGAGCGCATGCGCGCCGCCGCCGCTCTCCGGCCGCAACCCGAATTGCACCTGCGCGCCGAGGCCGCCACGCCTTACGAGAAGGTGGCGCAGGTGATGTCCGAGGCGGCGCGTCAGGGTCTCACCCGCATCGGCTTCGTCACCGACCCGAGCATGATGCGCTGACGCTCCCGATAACCCACGCCAGCCAGCGCCTCCTTGCGCAAGCCAGCCCGCATTCATTGATGAAGGAGGAGTACCCGATGAAACGCCTCAGTCTGCTGGCGCTCGGCCTTGCCGTCTTGCCGGCGCCGACTTTCGCGCAAGACGCGCAACTCAAGGAAGTGACCGTCACCCACCAGCGCCCCGGCGAGAAGCCGAAGCTGCGCGACGAGGTGGTCGCCACCGAGACCCTCACGGCGCGCGACATCGAGAAGACCGGCGCCACCATGCTCACCGAGGCGCTCGACAAGAAGCCCGGCGTGGCGATGCAGCTGGAATGCGCCATCTGCAACGTGCGCAATGTCGTCCTCAACAACCTGCCGGGGCGTTACACCACGCTGATGATCGACGGCATCCCGATCTTCTCGTCGGTATCTACTGCCTACGGCCTCGACAGCGTCAGCCTCGGCGGCCTGGAGCGCATCGACATCGCGCGCGGCGCCGGCGTCAGCCTGATCGCGCCCGAGGCGCTCTCCGGCGCGGTGAATATCGTCACGCGCCGCCCGACCGAGAATGAATTCAAGCTGACCCAACAGATCGGTCAGCACGGCGCGGCCAACACCGAGGCCTTCGCCGCCCGCGCCTTTTTGGGCGGCGCGTTGACCGCCAATGTCATCCACGGTCGCCACGACGGCGTCGACAACGACGGCAACCGGGTCTCGGAATTCAGCGACTTTCGCCGCAACCTGGGCGGATTGGGGTTTTTTGCCGATGATGTCGGCGGTTTCAAGCTAAAAGGCCGCATCGACAGCGTCGACGAAAAACGCATGGGGGGCGCCCTGGGCCGCGACTACGGCGGCGTCAAGGCCGACGGTGCGGGCAACCCCTTCGACTGGAGCAAGGGGCCGAACGGATCGCCCGACCCGAGTGGATGGATCGATCCCGGCACGGGGTTGATCGTGCCTTACAACGACGGTCGCGCCGGCCTGTCGGAGATCATCTTCACCGACCGCACCCAACTCGTCATGAGCGGCACGAGGAAGCTCGGCGCCGGGACGATGCGCCTGGCGCTGGGTTACGCCAAGCACAAGCAGGACTCCTTCTACGGAAAGTCGGTCTACCTGGCCGACCAGGACCAGTATTACCTCGAAGCCAGCACCCAGCAGCCGCTGGGCGGCACGCTGGTGACGGCCGGTTTCAGTTACCGCTACGAGGATCTGGAAAGCCGGGGGACGAGCGTCACCTTCGGCCCCAACGACGGCATCGACAATTACGAATACAAGACCCCCGGCCTGTTTTTCCAAGGCTATCGCACCTTCTTCGGCGACCGTCTCGAAGCCAACGGCTCGATCCGGTTCGACAAGCACAACGTGTTCGGCATGATCACCAGCCCGCGCGTCAATTTGCTCTGGCACCACGACGCGCAACTCAACAGCCGCTTCTCGCTGGGCAAGGGCTACCGCGCCCCGACCTCCTTCTTCGAGCAGGATCACGGCATCCTCGATACCGGCAGCATCGTGCGCGAGATCAAGAAACCGGAGGTCTCGCACAACCTTTCCTACACCTTGAGCTTCGCCGCCGACCGTCTGGCGTGGAACGGCGGCTTTCACTACAACAAGGTGCACAACATGGCGCTGCTCGACGTCGACGGCACGCTGCCCGGCCAGACCCTGTTTACTTCCGCCGAGAGTCCGGTGGTCGTCAGGGGGCTCGACTTCACTCTCACCTACAAGCTGACGCCGAACCTCGAAGGCACGGTGGCGGCCGAGAAGACCCATTACCGCTTCGATCCCGGCACGCTGGTTTACGCCCGGCCCGAGGAACGTGTCTATCTGGTGCTTGACTACAACCCCGGCCCCATCGATCTGATGGCGCGCGCGACCTGGACCGGCAAACAGGACCTGGCGCGCTTCTACGATTACGCCAACAATCCGCGTCACAACTTCGACGGCACGCCGAAGTTGAATAAAAGTCCGTCCTTCTGGCTCGTCGACGTGCGCGGCGAATACCGGTTTGGCAAGCGGTGGAGCGGCTTTGCCGGCATCGACAATGTCTTCGACTACAAGCAGTCCGACCAGGAGAACTTCCTGTGGATCGATGACGCCGGCAACCTGGACGTCAACCATGTCTGGGCGCCGAACCGCGGCCGCCACCTCTATGTCGGCGTGAAATTCGCCCTGTGATGCTGTCGCGCCTCCTCGCGCTGCTGGTCGCCGCGGGCGTCGCCCATGCAGCGCCGCTCGACTTCGAGCTGTCGGACGGCCGGCGTTTCGTCCGGCTGTCCGAACTGCCGCCGCGCGTCACGGTGGTCAATTTCTGGCGCAGCGACTGCCCGCCCTGCCTGCGCGAAATGCCGCTGCTGGGCGAATTTGCCCGGCGCGACCGGGCGCGCGTCGTCGCCGTCGCCCTGCAACGCCCGGCGGAAACCCTTGCCGCACCGCGTGCCGTGCGGGAAGCGCTCCTGCCGCCGGTGCTGGCCCTGAACGGCCCGAGCGAGCTGCGCGGCCTGCTGTCTCGTTTCGGCAATCCGGTCGGCGCCCTGCCCTATACCGTGGCGCTCGACGCGCGGCGCGTTCCCTGCATGAGCCGCGCCGGCGAAATCGACGCCGCCTGGCTCGATCGGGCCCTGCAGGCTTGCGCCACCGACGGCCGGGAGCAAAACGCGACCCGCTGAAAGAAACCGCTTGACCGGTAATCGTTAATCATTATCATTAACGGTTGAAGTGAAACCGGCGTTCGCCCGGATCACGCACCCAGCCCGCCACCGACAGGCTTTCGCCTCAGGCAGCCAGCCACTACTTGGTCTCTCAAGAAACCCGAAGGGCCGCCCCGAGTGTTTCTTGCCCCTTGAGGGGAGATCGCCGCGCAGCGGCGATCTCGGGGAGGACTCGTTGTCTTCCGTGGAGGGTTTTCATCATGGATCAGAAAGTGGCGCTTCTGCCGCTCTGTGTTGCCGTAACTTGCACTTTCCCCGGCTTTGCCCAGGCCCAACCTGAAGCCAGGCTCAAGGATGTGGTGGTTTCGGCCACCCAGTCCGAACACGAGGTGCGCACCGCACCCGCTTCGGTTTCGGTCGTCACGCGCGAGGAGATCGAAACGCGCAATCCCGTCGATCTGCTCGATGCGGTGCGCGGCACGCCGGGCGTCACTCTGATGGGGCGCGGTCTCGGCGGCCGCAAGACCCTGTCCATGCGCGGCCTGGAAGGCAAGCATGTACTCAACCTGATCGACGGCCGGCGCATCACGCCCACGGACGACGTGGTCGGGCATTCGGACTACCAATACGGCTGGCTGCCGATGTCGGCCATCGAGCGCATCGAGGTAATCCGCGGCCCGATGTCGACGCTCTACGGTTCCGAGGCGCTCGGCGGCGTGGTCAACCTCATCACGCGCCAGCCCAAGGATCGCTGGATCGGCTCGCTCGGACTGACCGGCGCCGAACTGCTCGATGGCCAGGGCGGCGGCCGCGCCGGCGCCAGCCTGTTCGCGGCG
>JAGXSN010000030.1 GCA_018333815.1 Sulfuritalea sp.
GGGGCAGCGAGCCGCTTTTGCGAGCGTGGGGGGCCAACAGTGTCGGCGCCGGGCCGTCCCAAGCCGACGCCCCCCCCGTGGGGGGCAGCGAGCCGCTTTTGCGAGCGTGGGGGGCCAACAGTGTCGGCGCCGGGCCGTCCCAAGCCGACGCCCCCCCCGTGGGGGGCAGCGAGCCGCTTTTGCGAGCGTGGGGGGCCAACAGTGTCGGCGCTGGCGCGACGGCCCCGGTGCAGGACCTGAAGGCGGTCACGGGCAAGGGCGTCGGGGCGCGCATCGCCGGCGTGGAGACGCGCATCGGCGCCCCGGCGTTCGTCGCCGAACTGCACGGCCAGCCCCTGCCGGACGAGCTGACCGAGTGGCGGGCGGCGGGCGATACCGTGGTCGCGCTGGGCGATGCGAGCGGCTGGCTGGCCTGGTTCCGCATCGCCGACGCCCTGCGTCCGGGCGCGCAGTCGGCGCTCGATCGGCTGCGCGCCCAGGGCGTGAAGCTGACGATCCTCTCGGGCGATGCGCCGCAGACCGTCGCCGCCGTGGCGCGGGAACTCGGCATCGCGGATCACCGCGGGGGCATGTCGCCCGAGGACAAGCATGCCTACCTGGGCGAGATCCAGCGCCGCGGGGAAACCGTGGCGATGGTGGGCGACGGCGTCAACGATGCGCCCGTGCTGGCGCAGGCGCATGTCTCGGTGGCGATGGGCGGCGGCACCGAACTGGCGCGCGGGCAGTCCGATGTGGTGCTGCTGTCGGACGACCCGGCTCACCTGGCCGGCGGCGTGGCGCTGGCGCGCCGCACGCTCGCCATCATCCGCCAGAACCTGTTCTGGGCCTTTTCCTACAATCTGCTGGTGATCCCGTTCGCCATGGCCGGCTGGGTGACGCCCTGGATGGCCGGCATCGGCATGTCGGCCAGTTCGCTGCTCGTGGTGCTCAACGCCCTGCGGCTGCAAAAGGCCGCCTGACCGGAAATGGAAAGCCTCTACCTGCTGATTCCCGTGTCGGTGGCGCTGGTGTTCGCGATCGGCGCGGTGTTCTGGTGGGCGCTCAGGAGCGGCCAGATGGAAGATCTCGAAGGGCCGGCCTACCGCATCCTGGCCGACGACGACCGCCCGCGGCCGGACGACGCCCCCCTTCCGCCGGAGAATGGAGACCCGGCAACCAAACGCGCTCCAGTTGATCTAGATCAAAAACCATGAAAGCGGCAGGGGTCATACTGAACCTGTTTCGGCTCGGGCGGACAGCGCGGGCCGGGGCCGGATGGCCCGGCAATCGGTTAGTCTCTCTGTTGGGGTTGGGGTGCGCGTTCCGCGCACCCCTTTTTTTCAGTCATAAATTTTGTCTTATAACCACATAAGTAAAATTGTCTTTTAAAAAAGTTGACCTGAGTCAATTTGTCGCACAGGCAGTAAAGTATCCTTGCGCCCCATCGCCGGGGAATCGAAAAAAAGCGGGGAATCCGGTACGGGTTTTTTTATAGAGAGGGGTGAAAGCCATCATGCAATCGCAAGCGACTTACAACTACAAAGTCGTGCGCCAGTTCGCCGTGATGACCGTGATCTGGGGCATCGTCGGCATGCTGGTCGGCGTCATCATCGCCGCCCAGCTGGTCTGGCCCGAGCTGAACGTGCACGAGTATCTGAGCTATGGGCGCCTGCGTCCGCTGCACACCAACGCGGTGATCTTCGCTTTCGGCGGCTGCGCGCTGTTCGCCACCTCGTTCTACGTCGTGCAGCGCACCTGCCACACCCCCCTGTTCGCTCCCGGCCTGGCGACCTTCATCTTCTGGGCCTGGCAGCTGGTGATCGTGCTGGCGGCGGTCTCGCTGCCCCTGGGCTTCACTTCCGGCAAGGAATACGCCGAGCTCGAGTGGCCGATCGACCTGCTGATCGCGGTGATCTGGGTGTCCTACGCGATCGTCTTCTTCGGCACCATCGGCACGCGCAAGACGCCGCACATCTATGTCGCCAACTGGTTCTATGGCGCCTTCATCATCGCCGTCGCCCTGCTGCACATCATCAACAGCGCGGCGACGCCGGTGTTCGCGGAGGGCCTCCTGACGCCGAAGTCCTACTCCGCCTACTCCGGGGTGCAGGACGCGATGATCCAGTGGTGGTACGGCCACAACGCCGTCGGCTTCTTCCTCACCGCCGCCTTCCTCGGCATGATGTATTACTTCGTGCCCAAGCAGGCCGGCCGCCCGGTGTATTCCTACCGCCTGTCGGTGGTGCACTTCTGGGCCCTGATCTTCACCTACATGTGGGCCGGCCCGCACCACCTGCATTACACCGCGCTGCCCGACTGGACCCAGTCGCTCGGCATGGTGTTCTCGCTGATCCTGCTGGCGCCTTCCTGGGGCGGCATGATCAACGGCATCATGACCCTCTCGGGCGCCTGGCACAAGCTGCGCGACGATCCGATCCTCAAGTTCCTGATCGTCTCCCTGTCCTTCTACGGCATGTCGACCTTCGAGGGGCCGATGATGTCGATCAAGACGGTGAACGCCCTGTCGCACTACACCGACTGGACCGTCGGCCACGTGCATTCCGGCGCGCTCGGCTGGGTCGGCATGGTGTCGATCGGCGCGATCTACTACCTGATCCCGCGCCTGTTCGGCAAGCCCGAGATGTATTCGGTCAAGCTGATCAACGTCCATTTCTGGCTGGCGACGCTCGGCACCGTGCTGTATATCGCCGCGCTGTGGATCTCCGGCGTGATGCAGGGCCTGATGTGGCGCGCCACCAACGCCGACGGCACGCTGACCTACGCCTTCGTCGAGTCGGTGCGGGCCTCCTATCCGTTCTGGACCATCCGCGTCATCGGCGGCGTCCTGTATCTGGCCGGCATGTTCCTCATGGCCTACAACATGTTCAAGACGATCGCCAGCGGCAAGGCGGTGGACAACGCGCCCGTCCTCGCCCCGGCCGGCGCGCACTGATCGCAAGGGAGACCAGACATCATGTTGACGCATGAGAAAATCGAAACGAGCAACACCCTGATGATTGTGCTGATCACCCTGCTGGTCAGCGTCGGCGGGCTGGTGCAGATCGTGCCGCTGTTCTTCCAGAAGTCGACGACCACGCCGGCCAACGAGCTGGTCAGGCCGTACGACCCGCTGCGCCTCGTCGGCCGCGACATCTACATCCGCGAAGGCTGCTACAACTGCCATTCGCAGATGATCCGGCCCTTCCGCGCCGAGACCGAGCGCTACGGCCACTACTCGGTGGCGGGCGAATACATCTACGATCACCCGTTCCAGTGGGGCTCCAAGCGCACCGGCCCGGATCTGCACCGCGTTGGCGGCCGTTATTCCGACCAGTGGCACAAGATCCACCTGATCGACCCGCGCGCCGTCGTGCCCGAGTCGAACATGCCGGCCTACCCCTGGCTCGACCGCCCCCTCAGGGAGCCGCACATCGGCGCCAAGATGGCGGCGCTGCGCCGGGTGGGCGTGCCCTATACCGACCAGGAAATCGCCGACGCACCCAAGGCGCTGGAGGGCAAGACCGAGCTGGACGCGATCGTCGCCTACCTGCAGGGCCTCGGCCTGGCGCTCAAGCAGACGCGCTGAAAATCATGGACATCAACGACCTGCGTTCCATCTACACGCTCCTGGCCTTCGTCACGTTCGTCGGCATCATCTGGTGGGCCTACTCGGCGAAGCGCAAGCGCTCGTTCGACGAGGCAGCCCGCTCGGTGCTCGACGACGATGCTCCGGGAGCGGAAAAGAAATAGGGCAGGTCATCGCGCACGAACTCTGGAAAGGATTTCATCATGGATCTCAAATTCACGGGCGATCTCGTCGGGTTCTGGAACCTGTTCGTCATCGTCGTCGTCCTGGTCAGCATCATCGGCTGCGCGGTCTTCCTCTGGGTGCAGAGCTCCGCCACGCATTCCCCCGGCGAGGTGACCGGCCATGTCTGGGACGGCGATCTCCAGGAATACAGCAATCCCTTGCCGAACTGGTGGCGCTGGATGTTCTACCTGACCGTGGTCTTTGCGCTGGTCTATCTGGCGCTTTACCCCGGCCTCGGCAGCAACCCGGGCGTCTTCGGCTGGTCGATGCGCGGCCAGTATGACGCCGAGATGAAGGTGGCCGAGGCGACCTACGGCCCGAAGTTCAACCAGTTCCTCGCCCAGGACGTGATGACCGTGGCCGCCAATCCGGAAGCCAAGGAAATGGGCGGACGCCTGTTCCAGACCTACTGCGCCCAGTGCCACGGCGGCGATGCCGGCGGCGCGCCGAGCTTCCCGAACCTCAAGGATGGCGACTGGCTGTGGGGCGGCACGCCCGACCGCATCAAGGAGACCATCGCCGCCGGCCGCACCGCCGTCATGACGCCCAAGGGCACCAAGCCCGACATGGATGCGGAACAGGTCAGGGACGTCGTGCATTATGTGCGCTCGCTGTCGGGCCTCGCCGCCGATTCGGTGCGCGTCCAGCGCGGCCAGGAACTCTACCCGCAGGCCTGCGCGGCCTGTCACGGCGCGGACGGCAAGGGCATGACGGCGGCCGGCTATCCCAATCTGACCGACAAGGTCTGGCTTTACAGCTCGCGCGAGGACAAGATGATCGAGATCGTCACCAAGGGCGTGCAGAACCACATGCCGCCCTACGGTGAGTTCCTCGGCCCGGCCAAGGTGCACGTGCTGACCGCCTACGTCTGGGGGCTGGGCGGGGGCGAGAAGCCCGTCGCTCCCGTCGCGGCGGCCCCCGCCGCCGCGCAGAACTAGGACGCCGGGCGCCCTGTCATCCCGCCACCACGGTCGCCAGGCCGGGCGGGGTTGCGGGGCACGCCATGAACAAGCAAGCCGCAGAACCCCATCCCGCCGTCCGGCTGGTGCAGGAGGAACCGCTGTACAAGGCGCGGGTGAAGATTCACCCGCGCACGGTTTCCGGCACCTTCACCCGCTGGCGCTGGGTCCTGGTGTGGTTCACCCAGCTGATCTACTACGGCCTGCCCTGGCTCCCCTGGGGCGAGCGGCAGGCTTTCCTGCTCGACATCGCCAACCGCAAGTTCTATATCTTCGGCCTGATGCTCTGGCCGCAGGACGTTTTCTTCCTCGCGGTGATCCTCATCCTCTCGGCGTATGCCCTGTTCCTGTTCACCGCGGTGGCCGGCCGCCTCTGGTGCGGCTATGCCTGCCCGCAGACGGTCTATACGGAACTGTTTCTGTGGATCGAAAAGCTGATCGAGGGCGAGCGCCCGGCGCGCATCCGGCTCGACAAGGCGCCGCTGGACGCGCGCAAGTTCGGCCTGCGCGCCCTCAAGTATGGCGCCTGGGTCCTGCTGGCGCTGTGGACCGGGTTTACCCTGGTGGGCTATTTCACGCCCATCAAGGAACTGTGGGTGTCCTTCTGGACCTGGTCGCTGGGGCCGTGGGAGACGTTCTGGATCTTCTTCTACGCGCTGTTCACCTACGTGCTGGCCGGCCACCTGCGCGAGCAGGTCTGTCTCTACATGTGCCCGTATGCCCGCTTCCAGGGCGTGATGTTCGACCCGGACACGCTCGTCATCACCTACGACCCCGGCCGCGGCGAGCCGCGCGGCCAGCGCAGGAAAGGCGTGCCGCCGCGCAGCGTCGACCGGGGCGACTGCGTCGATTGCGGCATCTGCGTGCAGGTCTGCCCGACCGGCATCGACATCCGCAACGGCCTGCAATACGAGTGCATCGCCTGCGGCGCCTGCATCGACGCCTGCGACACGGTGATGGACAAGATGGATTACCCGCGCGGGCTGATCCGCTACACCACCGAGAACGCGCTCGAGAAGGGCTGGAGCCGCAAGGAGATGCTGCGCCATGTCCTGCGGCCGCGCATCGTCGTGTACACCGTCATCCTGCTGGGCATCTTTGCCGCCCTGGTCTGGGCGATCGCGCACAAGCCGGATCTGCGCGTCAGCGTCATGCGCGACCGCGCCATTCTGGCGCGCGAGGTGGACGGCGGGGCGATCGAGAACATCTACCGCCTGCAGGTGATGAACGTGACCGAAGAGGCGCGTCGTTATGCCGTCAGCGTGAGCGGCATCGAGGGCATCCGCCTCGACCGCGACGGCCTGCTCGAGGTGCCGGCGGCGGCGACGCAGAGCTTCACCCTGGCGGTCCGCGTCCCGCCCGACACGGTCGCCCGGGGGGCGCACACGATTTACTTCAACGTCAGGGCGATCGGCAATGAAGAGATCGCCGTCCATGAAAAGGCCAGCTTCCTGCTGCCATGAAAAGAAAGGAATGAACCATGCCGACAGCCGTCAACAAGGATTGCAAACCCTGGTATCGGGAGCCCTGGCCCTGGTTTCTGATGGCCGGTCCGTCCATCGTCGTCGTCGCCGCCCTGTTCACCGCATGGCTGGCCTGGAGCACCCGCGACGGCCTCGTGACGGAGGATTATTACAAGGAAGGGCTGGCCATCGCGGAAACCATCGCGCGCAGCAAGCGGGCCGAGGAGCTGGGCATCGGCATCGGACTGAGCCTGGCGAACGAGCAGGTGCGCGTGCGTCTGACGGGCGCGGAGGCGGAAAAACCGCCGGCATTGCGGATCACCCTGTCGCATCCGACGCGCGCCGGCTTTGACCGGAATGCCGAATTGTCGGCGCAGGGCGGGGCTTACGTCGGCAGGCTGAATTTGCCCGCCGCGGGACATTGGTTGCTGCTGGTGGAGGATCAGGCCCGCACCTGGCGGGTCATGGGCAGCGTGGTGCTGCCGGCCGCGAACGAGGTGACGATCGGCGCGGCGGCGTCCTGAGGCGGCAAGCGGGCGGTTTTTTCATCACACGGGGAGAACGGGCATGGAAGCTCTGAAGGAACTGTTCGGCACGGGGACCGGGCTGCTGAGCGTATTTACGATCGGCGCCGCGACCCTCTTCATCATCTTCATGTACCGCTTCGTCAAGCGGCGCATGGACGAGGACGCGAAGAACGCCGCCGAGAAGTGAGGTTTTTCCGGGCGGGCCAGGCGCCCGGCCCGCCCGCCGGTTTCTCGCGCCTAGCGGTAAACCAGCACCGGAATCCGGGAATGGGTGAGGACTTTCTGGGTTTCCGAGCCGAGCAGCAGGCCGCCGAGACCCCGGCGGCCGTGTGAGGCCATGAAGATCAGGTCGCAGCCGGCGGCCGTTGCGGCGGCGATGATCGCCTCGTAGGGAACGTCGCTGGTGGCGTTCGCCCGGCTGCAGGGGACGCCGGCGGCCGCTGCCAGCCGCTCGCATTCGCCGAACAGCTCGTCGGCCTGCTGCTGGGCCATCTGGGCGAATTTCTCCGGCGTGGTCGGATCGATCAGCGCTCCCTCGCCGTAGAAGGCGACGGGATACTCGGGCTTGGCGTAGAAGAAGGTGAGGCGG
Organism: Sulfuritalea sp.; assembly: GCA_018333815.1. Lineage (GTDB taxonomy): Bacteria > Pseudomonadota > Gammaproteobacteria > Burkholderiales > Rhodocyclaceae > Sulfuricystis. Next base: position 7,329 of record JAGXSN010000030.1, read on the forward strand.
GCGCCGGCCTCGCGCGCGAGGTCGACGGCGCTCCTGACGGCCTCCTGCGAAAGCTCCGAGCCATCGGTCGGCACGAAAATGTGCTTGAACATGGAACCCCCCTTTCCGGGCGACGCACCGCCCCTTGATGCATGTCAACATGCGGATTGCCGTTACGCCCACAATCATAGCCCATGGGAGGGTGGAATATGGCGACAGGCAAGGCGGCGGCTACGGTTTCTCCCCAGCGTATTTTCCGGTCGGTGCGCGCAACGGCGCAGTCGAATCTCGATCCGCTCGGCCTGTTCATGCCCCTGGTCAACGCCCAGTGGGCCTGGCTGACGCATCCCCAGGAACTGGCCGAGGCGGCGGCGGAGTTCTCGACGCGCCTGCTTGCCCTGCAGTGGCATTCCTGCCGGCGCCTGGCCGGGCTGCAGAGCGCGGACGCCGAACAGCCGCACCCCGACGACACCCGTTTCGCCGATCCGGTCTGGCAGGAATCGGCGGGCTGGGATCTGGTCAAGGAAGGGTATCTGCTGCTGACCCACCAGATTCAGGACATGCTCTACCAGACGCCCGGACTGAGCGGCCGCGAGCGCCGGCGCGCGGCGTTCTGGTGGCGCAAGTGGCTCAACGCGGCGGCGCCGACCAATTTCCTGCCGACCAACCCGGTGGCCTTGCGCAAGGCGGCCGAGAGCAACGGCGCGAGCCTGTTGCGCGGCTGGCACAATTTCGTCGCCGACCTGCAGGCCGGCAGCGTCCGCATGACGCGGCCGGACGATTTCAAGGTCGGCGTCAATCTGGCCGCCACGCCCGGCAAGATCGTCCTGCGCAATCGCCTGCTCGAGCTGATCCACTACGCGCCGGTCGCCGCGCAGGTACATCGCCAGCCGCTCCTGATCGTCACGCCATGGATCAACAAGTATTACATCCTCGACCTGGCGCCGAAGAAAAGCATGATCCGCTTCCTGCTCGAGCAGGGCTTCGACGTCTACGTGACGAGCTGGAAGAACCCCGATGCCGCGATGGCCGAAGTCGGTTTCGAGGATTATCTGACCGAGGGCATCGACGCGGCGGTGACCGCCATGCGCGCCATCTCCGGGGCGGCGCAGGTGCATGCCGCCGGCTACTGCATCGGCGGTACCGCGCTGGCGACCTATCTGGCCTGGGCCAACCGCCGCGCCGCGCCCGGCGGCGCGCCGATCGCCAGCGCGACCTTTTTCACCACGCTGGTCGATTTCCACAAGCCGGGCGACATCGAGGTTTTCCTCGACGAGGGCAGCTACCGCTACCTCGCGCGCCGGATGCAGGACAAGGGTTTCCTCGACGGCGGGGAAATGGCGGCCGCCTTCCGCCTGCTGCGCTCCAACAGCCTGATCTGGCACTATGTCGTGCACGGCTACCTGTATGGCGAAACGCCGCCGCCCTTCGACGTGCTCTACTGGAACATGGACACGACGCGCATGCCGGCGCGCATGCATGCCTGGTATCTGCGCAATCTCTATCTCGACAACAAGCTGATCCGCAGGGATGCCCTCGAGCTCGCCGGCCAGCCGATCGACCTGGCGCGCATCGTTCAGCCGCTCTACGCCGTGGCGGCGGCGGACGACCATATCGCGCCCTGGCGCCAGACCTTCCGTATCAATAACTATCTTTCCGGGGAGAAACGCTTCGTTCTGTCGAGTTCGGGACACATTCTGGGCATCGTCAATCCGGTCGTGCATCCGCCCAAGCGCGAGTTCTGGGTCGCCGGCGCCGAGCGCCACGACAATCCCGACAGCTGGCGCGAGCGCGCCGAGCACCGCAAGGGCAGCTGGTGGGAGGACTGGGTCGCCTGGCTCCGCCCCCGGGCCGGGGAACGGGTGAAGCCCGGCCCGGCGGGCTGCCCGGAGTTCCCGGCGCGGGCCGAGGCTCCGGGAACTTACGTACTGGAAAGCTGACAAGTCGGCGCTGGCAGGACGGCATCGGCTATCATTGCGGCAGGTAACTTTGGTCGCGGAAAGGCGCGCGCGGCGCGCCGGCGGGCGCGGCCCGGATAACGATAATGGAATGCGTGGATGATTTCCGCCTGCGCCTGGGCAGGCAGGAGCTGGTGCCCATCGTCATCGGCGGCATGGGGGTGGACATCTCGACGTCCGATCTGGCGCTGGTCGCCGCGCGGCTCGGCGGGGTCGGCCACATCTCCGATGCGATGGTGCCGACCATCGCCGACCGGCGCTACAACACCAAGTATGTCAAGGACAAGCTTCGGCAGTACAAATATAACGTCGCCAACGACGACAAGTCGGACGTGCAGTTCGATCTCGCCCGGCTGGCCGAGGCGACCGAGATGCACGTGCGCCACACGATGGAGGCGAAGCGCGGCGCCGGGCTGATCCTGATCAACTGCATGGAGAAGCTGACGATGAACGCGCCGAAGGAGACGCTGCGCGTGCGCCTGCGCTCCGCGCTCGACGCCGGCATCGACGGCATCACGCTGGCGGCCGGCCTGCACCTGGGCTCCTTCGCCCTGATGGAGGACCACCCGCGCTTCCGCGACGCCCGGCTGGGCATCATCGTCTCCTCGCTGCGCGCCCTGCAACTGTTCCTCAAGAAAAGCGTTCGCACCCGCCGGCTGCCCGACTACGTCGTCGTCGAAGGCCCGCTCGCGGGGGGGCACCTCGGCTTCGGCATGGACTGGGCGAACTACGACCTCGCCGCCATCTTCGCCGAGATCCAGGCCTGGCTCAGGGCCGAGCAGCTCGAGATTCCGCTGATCCCGGCCGGCGGCATCTTCACCGGCGGCGACGCGACCAGTTTTCTGGCGCATGGCGCCGCCGCGGTGCAGGTGGCCACGCGTTTCACCGTGGCGCGGGAATGCGGCCTGCCCGACGACATCAAGCAGGAATACTTCAAGGCCGATGAGGACGATATCGAGGTCAACGGCATCTCTCCCACCGGCTATCCGATGCGCATGCTGAAGAACAGCCCGGCGATCGGCGACGGCATCCGACCCAACTGCGAAGCCTATGGCTACCTGCTCGATGCCCGCGGCCGCTGCCAGTACATCGATGCCTGGAACCGCGAGGCGGCCGCCCATCCCGGCGCCAAGAAGATCAGGGTGTGGGACAAGACCTGCCTGTGCACGCAGATGCGCAATTTCGACCTGTGGACCTGCGGCCACACCGCCTACCGCCTCAAGGACACGTCGCGCCGGCTCGACGACGGCAGCTTCCGGTTGCTCGCGGCCGAGCACATCTTCAACGATTATCGGTACAGCAAGGGTGACGCGATCGCCCTGCCGCCGGCCTGACGCGCCGCGGCGTTTGACGCGCGTCAAGGCGGAAGCGGCGCCGACCGGCGACAATCGTCCCCCGTCGATCACCCCGCTGGATCCCATGAGCGCCCTGACCGAAGCTTTGCGCGACCATCACGGACATTGCGACGACCTGTTCGCCGCCGCCGAGACGGCCGGCGCCGCGGGCCGCTGGACGGCCGCGCAACAGGCGCTGGCCGATTTGTGCGCGGCGCTGGAAAGTCACTTTCTGAGCGAGGAGGACCTCCTGTTTCCCGCGTTCGAGGCGGCGACCGGGATGCAGACGGGGCCGACGCGCGTGATGCGGGCCGAGCACGAACAGATGCGCGCACTGCTGACCCAGATGGGCGCCGCCCTGGCGGAGCGGGAGGCGGAACCGTTCGCCGGCACCGCGGAAACGCTGCTGATCCTGATGCAGCAGCACAACATGAAGGAAGAGAACATCCTCTATCCGATGTGCGAGCGCGGCCTGGCCGGCCAGGCCGGCTTGCTGGAGCCGCTGCTGCGCGAGCGGCTGGGGCG
>JAGXSN010000031.1 GCA_018333815.1 Sulfuritalea sp.
CCTCCAGTCGCCCTACGGGCTCCTTCCGGCGAACCCGGCGCAACCCCTTCCACTTTCGATTCCTTCACCATTTCCCAACTCCTTTTTCAGACACGATTTAACCCCAAATTCGTGTCCAGAAAAATCGGGGGCGGCTCAAATGGCAACGGCCCCAAGTTCGTCAAGCGCGGTCGCATCTTCTATTTCACGGCCGACATCGACGAGTGGATGAACGCACAGGGCCGCCTGACCAGCACAGCCCAAGCCAAGCGGCAATCGGTCTGATTCGTGTCCGGCAATGGATTGACCGCCGATCTGGTTACGGCGGAGCGGTTCCTGACGCTCCTGACCGATGGCGACCCGATCACCTTCCAGACATTCGCCGACCGCAGCGACGGGCGCCACCTTGCCCGCATCCTGCATGGCACACTGGCGGACCACGGTAATGCCCTGCAAGCCCTCAATCAGGCTGGTGCAGGCGTATTCCTCATGGTCAATGCGGGCGATGGCCTGGGACGGAAATCTGAAAATGTGGTGCGCGTGCGCGCCCTGTTCGCCGACCTCGACGGCGCACCGCTCGATCCCGTGCTGGTCGCCCAGCCCGAGCCCCACCTGATAATCGAATCGTCCCCCGGCCGTTATCACGCCTACTGGCTGATCAAGGACTGCCCCCTCGATCGTTTCACTCCGCTGCAAGCGGCGATTGCCGTCAAGTTCGCCAGCGACCCCAAGGTTAAGGACTTGCCGCGCGTGATGCGCCTGCCCGGCTACTGGCACCAGAAGGCCGAACCATTCCAGACGCGCATCCAGGCCGAAAACACCGTCGAGCCCTATACGGTCGCGGAACTGGAGGCCGGGCTGGGGCTTCCGGCGGCGCCGACAACCCTGCCCGCCATCCCAATCGCCGTCTCGCCAGCGCCGACTTTTGCGGAAGCTACCGGAACCGTGCCCGAAGGCAGCCGCAACAGCACCTTGACCAGCCTGGCCGGAACCATGCGCCGACGCGGCATGTCGCCTGACGCCATCGATGCCGCCCTGCAACAGGAAAACGCCGCGCGCTGCCAGTCCCCGCTCGGCGCCACCGACGTACGCCGCATTGCCGAGTCCATAAGTCGCTACGCCCCCGATGCAGCCGCCTCTCAGCCGCAGCATTCGCGCCGCGATCTGGCCGCCATGATCGACGCCACCGACGATTTCGACGAACTCACCGGCCGGCTTGCCGAACTGGTCAGCACCTGTGACCTGAAGGAAACCGAGCGCCATTCGCTGCGCAAGCACATCGCCAAGAAATCGCATGTATCCGTCGCCAGCCTCAAGGAAGACGCCAAGCTCTACGAACACGTCGGCGCCACGCGCGACATGGACCACCTCAAGGCCGCGCGCGAAGTCATCAAGTCATTCGGCGCCGGCAACTTGCTCGACGCCAGCGGCTATCTCTGGCGCTGGCGCGGTGATGGCGTTTGGCGACGCATCAACGACCGAGAGATCAAGCAGAAGATCCACGACGTCACTGCAAACAACGAACTGACCGCTGCCGTAGTCAATTCCGTGCTCGACATGGTAAAGACCGAGGCGCACCAGCCAAGCCACCGTTTCGACGAAAACCCGCAGACCATCAACTGCGCCAACGGCGAACTGGATTACCAGAATGGCCGCTGGGTGCTGCTGCCGCACGAGCGCGAACACTACCGGACCGCCATGCTGCCCGTCGCCTATAACCCCGACGCCGCTGCGCCGCGCTTCGAGCAGTTCCTGCGCGAGATATTCAACGATGACCTGGATGCCGGCGACAAGGCTGGCGTGGTGCTTGAGGCGCTGGGCTATACCTTCATTCCTTCCTGCCACCTCGAAAAGTTCTTCATGCTCATCGGCGCCGGCGCGAACGGAAAATCTGTTTTGCTTCACGTCATCGAATCACTGGTGGGCCGCGAGCACGTCTGCGCCGTGCAGCCCAGCCAGTTTGAAAACCGCTTCCAGCGTGGCCACTTGCAAGGCCGTCTGGCCAACATCATCACCGAGATTGCCGAGGGTGCAGAGATCGCCGATGCCCAGCTCAAATCGCTGGTCTCCGGCGAAATGACCACTGCCGAGCACAAGCACAAAGACCCGTTCGACTTTCTCCCCTATGCCAAGCACTGGTTCGGCACCAACCACCTGCCGCACACGCGGGATTTCTCCGACGCACTGTTTCGCCGCGCCATCGTCATCACCTTCAACAACAAGTTCGAGGGCGCGAATCGCGACGTGCATCTGCTCGACAAGCTCAAAGCCGAACTGCCCGGCATCCTTAATCTCGCGCTGGCCGGCCTGCAACGCCTGATCGAGAACAACGCATTTACCGAGTGCGCCAGCAGCGCCGACATTGCGCGCCAGTGGCGCATGGAAGCCGACCAGGTGGCGCAATTCGTCGATGAGTCCTGCGAAACCGGCCTGCATTGCCGTGCCGCCAGCGCCGACTTATTCAGCCGCTATCGGAATTGGGCCGAGGCGGCCGGCGTGCGCCGCACGCTCAACCGCAACAACTTCACCAATCGGCTCAAGCGCCTTGGGTTCGAGCCTGGGCGCGGCACAGGCGGCACGCGCATGATTGCCGGCGTGCAGCCACAAATGGGGCCGGGCTACGGCGCCAGCACCTACGACACCGCGCGCGGGTGATCGGCAGTGACGCAAGTGACGCCAGCGCCAACATTTCCAACCACCCCTCCATCACGCCTTGCGCGTTTCAGTGCAGGATTCGTGACACGCGAAGGCCACGCAGCGCGCAGTGAATAAAATGTAGCAAACCGCGTCACTTGCGTCACCCGTGGCGGTCACGCGACTCGCACCCTTCCGCAGACCCCGGCCCCGTATGCATGGGAAATGCATAACTCTTTTCCTCTCGGATGGATATTGTTGGACAATAGCGGACTTCTTCGGAATCCAAGAAGGTAGATGGACCCGCCTGATGATGAAGCCCGAACAAACCAGTCCAACGCCGCCTCCAGGTCATGCCCATGTCGAACCCCTTCTTTGACCATCCGATACTCAACTCCCCCTATGCTTGCCCGGCGCGGCATTGGGAGCTTGATGATGATGGGCAACCCACGCAGCAGATCATCGAGACTCGCCGGCGCGCGAAATTCATAACACCAATCCCCAAGCCCAAGAAGCGCAAGGGCGCTGCCAAGCAGGAAGGATTCGTTTTCGAGGATGACGCCGGGCTGTCAACGAAGGAGCAGCAATACGACCCCACGACCATCATCAATGAAGTACGCAGCCAAGTCGATTCCTGGCGCGCCTTGCCCAATCCCAATCAGTGGCAGGTCACGCCGGAGACAGTTCGCCTGTTGCAACACTGGCGCCATCACAAGTTCAACGACATCCGTCCGTTCTTCTGTCAAGTGGAAGCGGTGGAAACCGCGATCTGGCTTACCGAGGTTGCTCCGCAGATCAAGAAACACAAGCACATTCTCGATAACCTCGCTGCGGCAAATCTGAACGCCAATCCCGAATTGATGCGCCTGGCGCTGAAACTTGCCACCGGCGCCGGCAAGACTACGGTCATGGCCATGATCATCGCCTGGCAGACCATCAATGCGGCGCGCCATCCGGGGAGCAAGAACTTCACGCGCGGTTTTCTGATCTGCGCCCCCGGCCTGACCATCAAGGATAGGTTGCGCGTGCTGCAACCCAACGACCCCAACAGTTACTACAAAGACCGCGAACTGGTGCCGGGCGACATGCTCGACGACGTGAAACGCGCCAAGATCGTCATCACCAACTATCACGCCTTCAAGATGCGCGAACGCATCGATCTGTCCAAGGGCGGGCGCCAACTGCTCCAGGGCCGCACCGGCGAAGAACCCAAGACACTCGAAACCGAAGGCCAGATGCTCCAGCGCGTCATGCCCGACCTGATGGGCATGAAGAACATCCTTGTCATCAACGACGAGGCGCATCACTGCTATCGAGAAAAACCGACAGACGCCGACGAAGAAGCCCTGAAAGGCGACGAGAAGAAAGAAGCCGAGAAGAACAACGAGGCCGCGCGCCTGTGGATTACCGGCCTCGAAGCCGTAAAGCGCAAACTCGGCGTTGCCCGTGTCATGGACCTGTCCGCCACGCCTTTCTTTCTCAGTGGTTCCGGCTACGCCGAAGGCACGCTGTTCCCGTGGACCATGAGCGACTTTTCGCTGATGGATGCCATCGAGTGCGGCATCGTCAAACTACCGCGCGTGCCGGTGGCCCAGAACATCCCGGGGCAGGAAATGCCGATGTTCCGCAACCTTTGGGAAAACCTCAAGGACGCGCAACCCAGATTGCCCAGAGGGGGGCGCACCGTCGCCGGTGAACTCGATCCGCTCAACCTGCCGACCCTGTTGCAAACCGCGCTGCAAGCCCTCTACGGCCACTACGAGAAGACCTTCAACAAATGGGTGGAGAGTGGCATCAAGGTGCCGCCCTGTTTCATTATCGTCTGCCAGAACACCGCCATCTCCAAGCTGGTTTATGACTTCATTTCCGGCTTCCAGCGCATGCCCAACGAAGACGGCACGACACCGCCGCCCTTCCTCGGCGCCTTGCCCCTGTTCCGCAATTATGACGAAGCCACCGGCAATCCACTGCCGCGCCCGAACACGCTCCTGATCGACAGCGAGCAGCTCGAAGCCGGCGATGCGCTAGACGAGAATTTTCGCGGCATGGCGGCAGACGAAATAGCGCAATTTCGCCGTGAGATTGTCGAGCGCGCCCAGGATGCTCGTGCCGGCGACACCATCACCGATCAGGAACTGCTGCGCGAAGTCATGAATACCGTCGGCAAGCCAGAGCGGCTTGGCGGCTCCATCCGCTGCGTCGTATCCGTGTCCATGCTCACCGAAGGCTGGGACGCCAATACCGTCACCCACGTTCTCGGCATTCGCGCCTTTGGCACTCAGTTGTTGTGCGAGCAGGTGATCGGCCGTGCGCTGCGCCGCCAGTCCTACGATTTGAACGAGGAAGGACTGTTCAACGTCGAATACGCCGACGTCTTTGGCATCCCCTTCGACTTCACCGCCAAGCCGGTCATCGCGCCACCGCAGCCGCCGCGTGAGACCGTGCAGGTCAAGGCCATGCGGCCGGAACGCGATGCGCTGGAAATCATCTTCCCCCGCGTCGAGGGCTATCGCGTCGAGTTACCGGAAGAACGGCTTGCCGCAGACTTCAACGCCGAATCCATTTTGACGCTCAGCCCCGAACTCGTCGGGCCGACCACCACCGTCAATGCCGGGTTGATCGGCAAGCCGGAAGATTTCACCGTGGAACACCTGGGCGATGTCCGTCCCTCCACCGTGCTGTTCAATCTAACCCAGCGATTGCTCTACACCAAATGGCGCGACCCTGGCGAAGAGCCGAAGCTACACCTCTTCGGCCAGCTCAAACGCATCACCAAAGAATGGCTCGACACCTGCCTGGTGTGCAAGGGCGGCACCTATCCCGCGCTGCTCATGTATCAGGCACTGGCCGACATGGCGTGCAACAAGATCACCGCCGCGATCACCCGGAAGTTCCTCGACGAACGTCCGATCAAGGCGCTGCTCGACGCCTACAACCCCACCGGCTCGACCCGGCACGTCCGCTTCAACACCTCGAAGACCGACCGCTGGCAAACCAGTTCCAAATCCTGCCACATCAACTGGGTCGTGCTCGACAGCGACTGGGAAGGCGAATTCTGCCGCGTCGCCGAATCGCATCCCAAGGTGCGCGCCTATGTGAAGAACCACGGCCTCGGTCTCGAAGTGCCGTATCGCTACGGCTCCGAAATGCGCAAATACCTGCCCGACTTCATCGTGCGGGTGGATGACGGCCATGGCGACGACGATCTACTCAACCTCGTGGTCGAGATCAAAGGCTACCGAGGTGAGGACGCTATAGAAAAGAAATCCACCATGGACGCCTACTGGGTGCCCGGCGTAAATCATCTCAGCACCTATGGCCGCTGGGCCTTCGCCGAGTTCACCGAGGTGTATCAGATCGAATCCGAGTTCAAGGCCAAGGTCGAAAGCGAGTTCAACAAGATGATCGAAGGGGTTGCCCATCAATGAAAACCGAAATCGTCCAGACGCTGACCGATACCTTCGAGGCAAATGCCCAAAGGACGGATGGCGGCATCGAATTCTGGCTGGCCCGTGATCTGCAATACCTGCTTGGCTATACCAAATGGGACAACTTTCTGAACGTCGTCTCCAAGGCAAGAACTGCCTGTGAAGTCTCCGGGCATGCGGTGTCCGATCATTTTGCCGACGTCGGCAAAACGATCACCATGCCGAAGGGTGCGGAGAAAGAAGTCCCTGACATCATGCTCACCCGCTATGCCTGCTACCTGATCGCACAGAACGGTGACCCGAAAAAGCAGGAGATTGCCTTCGCGCAGACTTACTTCGCTATTCAGACCCGCAAGGCCGAACTGATCGAGCAACGTCTGCTGGAAGCCGAGCGCGTCCAGGCCAGAAAGAAACTCTCAGCCACCGAAAAGGAGTTGTCCTCCGTCATCTACGAGCAGACCGGCGGCAATCAGGACTTCGCCCTCATCCGCAGCAAGGGCGACCACGCCTTGTTCGGTAAATCCACGCAGGCCATGAAGGCCCAATGGCAAGTGCCGGATAGCCGGCCTCTCGCTGATTTCGCACCCACGATCGTGCTCAAGGCCAAGGACTTTGCGGCGGAGATCACCATCTTCAACGCCCGCCAGCATCGGATGAACAGCGAGGCCGCAATTTCCAACGAGCACATCACCAACAACCAGGCTGTGCGCAAGACATTGCTGGAACGCGGCATCCGACCGGAAACCCTGCCGCCGGCGGAAGACGTGAAAAAGGTCGAACGCCGCTTGCTGGCGGATGACAAGAAGGCCCTGAAGAAACCCGACGCGCTCGACTCCTGACTATCGATTGATCACCATGGCCAAACCATCAAATCCGAAGACCGTCGAAACGCTCAAGCACGAGCAGAAGCGCAAGAACATCCCGACCGCCGAGTTGCAGTCCGTTTTGACCACGGACGATCAACAGACCCGGCAGATTCGCTACCCGCGCCCCGACGTTTCCGCGATGTCTGCGGAGACGTCGTCCAGAAACCGCGACCTCGACCCGCAACTGGTCTGGCGCGGCAAGGACGAGCAGGACTGGAGCGATCTCGTTGTGCATGCGCCGCCGCTCTACATTCAAGAGAAGGTGCACCCCAAGGTGCTGATCGACGATCTGCTGCGCACTACAAAAGAACGCGAGCACGAGGCCGGGCAGATTACGGCTGACCTGTTCGCCGACTTCAACGGCATCGCCAAGGGCGTGGACAAGACCGAGTTCTACCAGCACGACCAGAACTGGACCAACCGCATGATCCTCGGCGATTCGCTACAGGTCATGGCCAGCCTCGCCGAGCGCGAGGGTCTGCGCGGCAAGGTGCAGTGCATCTACCTCGACCCGCCCTATGGCATCAAATTCAACAGCAACTTCCAATGGTCCACCACCACTCGCGACGTAACGGATGGAAAGCCCGACCACATCACCCGTGAACCAGAGCAGGTGAAGGCGTTTCGGGATACATGGCGCGATGGCATTCACAGCTACCTGACCTATCTGCGCGACCGCCTCACTGTCGCGCGCGATCTGCTCACCGCTTCCGGCTCCATATTTGTCCAGATCGGCGATGAGAATGTGCACCGAGTCCGAGCGTTGATGGATGAGGTATTTGGAGAAGATAACTCACTACTGTCCGGTAGTTTGAACGATCAACATGTGGCAAGCCTTATCTGACGCTGGTTTCCAGCCGATTGGCGATTCCGGCGATTTGAAATCGCGGCGCCGCCGACTGCCGTATCGTCGCCAGCTTTGTCGGCAGACGAGGCTGGGCCATGAACCGAGGCAGAACCGTGTTTGCGCAGTTGCTGGAATTCGTTCCCTTCAGCCACTTCGAGCATCTCGTCGACGTGTATCAGGCGAACAAAGGCGTTTCGACGTTTCCTGCCTGGAACCATTT
>JAGXSN010000032.1 GCA_018333815.1 Sulfuritalea sp.
CCCGCCGCCAGTGCGGCCTGGGCAGCGAGCGTCGAGTAGCGGTTCTGTTTTTCCAGATACCTCTCCAGGGACTCCGCCGAATCGTGCAACAGATCGCCCGCCAGCGTGCCGACCGGCCCTTCCGTCAGCACCCGCTCATGCACCGCGTCGGCGGACCAGCGGGCATGGCGGCGGTCGAACAGGCGCAGGCTCCAGTCCGGATAACCCTCGCCGTGGCGCAGATACCGCCCCATGAAACGGTTGCGGCGGGCGAAGCGGTAGGCCGTAAAACCCGGCGCCGGCGGGACGGCGGCGATTGCCCGCGCCAGCTCCGGCGTGACCCGCTCGTCGGCATCGACGCACAGCACCCAGTGGTGGGCGGCCTGCTCCAGCGCGAACTGCTTTTGCGGGCCGAAGCCGCGCCAGTGCGTCTCGATCACGCGCGCGCCGGTCCGGCGCGCCAGCTCGGGCGTGCCGTCCGTGCTGCCCGAGTCGACGACGAGAACCTCATCGCAAAACGACAGCGACGCGAGGCACTCGGGCAATTGCGTCGCCGCGTCGCGGGCGATGATGACGGCGGAAAGCGGGCGCATCCCGGCATTGTGCCAGAGCGGGGCGAATACAATGACCGCATGTTCGCTTCCTCTCTCCGGCGCGCGCTGGTCGTCAAACTGCGCCATCATGGCGACGTGCTGCTCGCCGCCCCGGTGCTCTCGAGCCTGCGTGAAGCCGCCCCGCAGTGCGAAATCGACGCCCTGGTCTATGCCGAGACCGCACCCATGCTGGCGCAGCATCCGGCCCTGGCGCAACTTCACACCATCGACCGCAACTGGAAGCGGCTCGGCATCGTCCGTCAGGCCCAGGCGGAATGGCGGCTGCTCTCCGCTTTGCGGGCGCGGCGCTACGATCTGGCGATTCATCTGACCGACCATCCCCGGGGCGGCTGGCTGACCCGGCTGCTCGGGCCGCACTGGTCGGTCGCGCCAGAGCGCAAGGGGTTCCACTGGAAAAGATCGTTCAGCCATTTGTCGCCCCCGCCCAGGGCGGGAAGACATACCGTGGAAGCCAACCTCGACAGCCTGCGCGCCTTGGGGATCGAGCCGCGCGACAAACGCGTCACGCTGATCCCCGGCGCTGCGGCCGAAACGAAAATTACCGCCGTGCTGACCGGCCACGGACTGGCCGAACACGGTTTCATCCATGTGCACCCGACATCGCGCTGGCTGTTCAAGTGCTGGCCTGCCGAAAGGGTGGCCGCCTTGTGCGATTCGTTCCGCGCCCGCGGCTGGCCGGTCGTCCTCACCGCCGCACCCGACCCGAAGGAGAAGGCGCTGATCGAGGCCGTGCGGCACAGCGCAACTCTGCCGCACCTCGACCTGTCCGGCCAGTTGTCTCTCAAGGAGCTGGCCGCATCGTCACTTCCACAAATCATCCCTGCCGTCCCTGCGGCAGCGACGGCTGCAACGGCAGCAAGATCAGCGAATGCCTGACCACCTTGCCGGTGGCGCAGGTTCTTGGGGCGTGCGAGGAGCTGCTGGCTGAAATATAGCGCACTTAAATATAGTCTTGACCATTTTTAAGTTGCCTATAAAATGGACACATGAGAACTTTGGAAACCCTGATTCGTCGCGATCTCGAAAAGAAAATGGTCTTTGTTGGCGGCCCGCGACAAGTAGGCAAGACGACGCTGGTCAAGCAACTGCTCGCCGCCAACGGACCCGGACGCTACTTCAACTGGGATTACGACGAGGATCGCCAGGCCATCCTGCGCAAGCAATGGGCCGCCGCCGATCGTCTGCTGGTTTTTGACGAACTGCACAAGTTTCCGCGCTGGCAGGCCTGGCTGAAAGGCTTATACGATGTGGCAGGCGACCGGCACCGGATGCTGGTAACGGGATCGGCGCGCTTGGACGTCTATCGCCAGGGAGGCGACTCCCTCCTCGGGCGCTATCACTACTGGCGCCTGCACCCGTTCTCGCTCGACGAGCTCCCTGCCGGCATCGAACCTGCCGAGGCCCTGCAACGCCTGATGACGGTCGGCGGCTTTCCCGAGCCCTTTCTCGCCAACGACCCGCGCGAAGCCCGTCGCTGGCGCAAGGATCGCTTCGACCGCGTGCTGCAAGAAGACATCCGCGACCTGGAAAGCATCCGCAACATCCAGGGATTGCGGCTCCTCGTCGACCTGTTGCGCGAGCGGGTCGGCAATAGGGTCGTCCTCGCCAACCTGGCACAAGACCTCCAGGTCGCGCCCCAGACGGCCAAGACCTGGCTGGAAGCGCTGGAACGCATGTATCTCGTGTTCCGGGTGATGCCCTACACACGCGACCTGCCGCGCGCCATCCAGAAACCGCCCAAGGTCTATTTCTTCGACAATGCCGACGTGCCCGACGAAACCGGCGCCCGCTTCGAGAATCTCGTCGCCACCCATCTGCTCAAGCGCTTGCACCTGATCGAGGATCGCGACGGCCACCGTTGCGAGTTGCGCTATCTGCGCGACAAGGAAGGACGGGAAGTGGATTTCGCCATCCTGCAGGACGGCGTCCTGAAAGAGCTGATCGAAGTGAAACATGCCGACGCGACCCTTTCGCCCTCGCTGCGTTATTACGCGGAACGGCTGAAACCCGAACGCGCCATCCAGCTCGTCGCCAGCCTGCAGCATCCCTGGGATCGCGACGGCATCCACGTCACCTCGCCGCTGCACTATTTCGCCGCATGAAACTCGCCATCGTGCGGCAGAACTACACCCCGTTCGGCGGCGCGGAGCGCTTCGTCGCGCGGGCGCTGGACGCCCTGCGTGCGCAGGGGGTGGCGGTGGATATCATCGCCCGCAACTGGGAAGCCGATGCCGCGGGGATCAAATGCGATCCGTTCTATCTCGGCCGCACCTGGCGCGACCTGAGCTTCGCCCGCTGCGTCCAGCGCGTGATCGCTTCGGGCCGCTACGATCTCGTGCAGTCGCATGAGCGCATCCCCGGCTGCCACATTTTCCGCCCCAGCGACGGCGTGCATGCCACCTGGATCGAACTTGCCGGCAAGCCGCTCACGTGCATCTCTCCCCGGCATGGCTACACGCTGGCGGCCGAGGCCGCGATGTTTCGCCACCCGAACCTGAAAGCGGTGATCTGCAATTCGCGCATGGTGAAAGACGACATCGCCGGGCGCTTTCCCGAGGCTGCCGGGAGGCTCCATGTCATCTACACCGGCGTCGATCTCGCCCATTTCCACCCCGGCCTGCGCGAGACTTATCGCGCCGCGGTGCGGGCAAAAGTCGGCGCTGGCGCGACGGCGCCGGTGATCTTGTTTGTCGGCTCGGGCTATGCGCGCAAGGGCGCCGCGACTCTCATCGAGGCGCTTGCGCGCATGGGTGCGCGCGAGGCCGAAGCGTGGATCGTCGGCAAGGACAAGAGGCAGGCGCAATACGAAGCGCTGGCGCGCGAACTGGGCGTGGCGCAGCGGGTGCGCTTTTTCGGCCCTCGGACCGATGTGCGCCCTTTCTACGGCGCAGCCGATCTTTTCTGCCTGCCGACACTCTACGACCCCATGCCGAACGCTGCGCTCGAAGCGCTCGCCAGCGGACTGCCGGTGATCACCACCACCACCTGCGGCGCGGCCGAGCTGATCGAAGCGGGACGGAACGGTGCGATCTGCCCACCGCGCAACGCGGCAGCCCTGGCGCGCGAACTGGATGCCTTGTGCCGGCCCGACGCCGCCCTCGCCCGCCGCGGCGCCGCTCGGGCGAGCGCGACGCCCATGGGCATGACCGTCATGACAGATTGCCTGCTCGCCCTGTATCGGGCCTGCCTTTCCGCCGCACCCGATCAGGCGGGATCGGCCCGCCGACTATAATCCCCCATCCCGATCCGGGCGCGCCGGCCCAATTCCCGATGTCCGTCTCCAGTCCCTCCAAGCCGCTTTCCGTCAGCAGCGTTTCGCTTTATCTGCGCCTGCTTTCCTTCGTGCGGCCCTATTCCAAGATGTTCGCCTTCGCGGTTCTGGCGTTGGCGCTGATGGCGGCCACCGAACCGCTCTTTCCGGCGCTGATGAAGCCCCTGCTCGACGAAGGCTTTGCCAGCCAGCCGCGCGCCGACCTTTGGCTGGCCCCGCTCGCCATCGTCGCCATCTTCACGCTGCGCGGCATCTTGTCGTTCACAGGAGGCTATCTGATGGCCTGGGTGGCGAACAAGGTCGTGCTCGACCTGCGCATCGCGATGTTCGACCGCCTCATGCGTCTGCCCACCCGTTACTACGACGACCAGAGCGTGGGCGCGCTGATGTCGCGCGTCACCTATGACGTGGCCAACGTCACGGGCGCCGCCACCTCGGTGCTCACCGTCCTGGTGCGCGACTCGCTCGCGGTTCTCGGTCTGCTCGCCTGGCTGTTCTATCTCAACTGGCAGCTCACGCTGATCGCCCTCGCCATCGGCCCGCCCGTCGCCTTGGTGGTCAAGGTGTTCAGCCGGCGCCTGCGGCGCGCCAGCCGGCAATCCCAGCACGCCATGGGCAGCCTGTCCCACATCCTCGAAGAAGCGATCGGCGCGCACAAGATCGTGAAGATTTTCGGCGGCCAGCCCTACGAAATGCAACGCTTCGAGCAGGCGAACCAGTTCCTGCGCGGGCAAAGCATGCGCCAGGCCGTCGCGGCGGCGGCCGTCGTGCCCCTCGTGCAGTTCTTTGCGGCAATCGCCGTCGCCATCGTCATCTACGTCGCCCTGCTGCAATCCGCCCAGGCGCAAACCACGGTCGGCGGCTTCGTCTCCTTCATCACGGCGATGCTGATGCTGATCGCCCCGATCAAGCGCCTGGCCGATGTGAGCGCCCCCTTGCAGCGCGGCCTCGCCGCCGCCGAGAGCGTCTTCACCCTGCTCGATGAAACGGCGGAAAGCGAGACCGGCGCGGCGATCCTCCCGCGCACGGCCGGACGGCTGCAATTCGAAAACGTGTCGTTCCGCTACCCCGGCGCAGAACGTCCCGCCCTGGCGCAGATCGAGCTGACGATCGCCCCGGGCGAGACGGTGGCGCTGGTCGGCTCCTCGGGCAGCGGCAAGACGACCCTCGCCAATCTGCTGCCGCGCTTCTATTGTCTCGAGCACGGACGCATCCTGGTCGACAGCCAGCCGATCGAGACGCTCACCCTGGCGAGCCTGCGCGCCAACATCGCCCTGGTCAGCCAGGAAGTGGTGCTCTTCAACGATTCGATCGCGGCCAACATCGCCTACGGCACGCTGGCGGACACTGCACCGGCGGCCATCGAGGCCGCCGCCCGCGCCGCCCACGCGCACGACTTCATCCTGGCCCTGCCCGAGGGTTATGCGACCCGCGTCGGCGAACGCGGCGTCAAGCTTTCGGGCGGCCAGCGCCAGCGCATCGCCATCGCCCGCGCCATCCTCAAGGATGCGCCGATCCTGATCCTCGACGAGGCCACCTCGGCCCTCGACAACGAATCGGAACGTCATGTCCAGGCCGCGCTGGAAGCCCTGATGAAGCATCGCACCACACTCGTCATCGCCCACCGCTTATCGACCATCGAGAAGGCGGATCGCATCATCGTGCTCGAACGCGGGCGCATCGTCGAAAGCGGGAATCATGCCGAACTGCTGGCACGCAATGGCGTCTATGCGCATCTCTATCGCCTCCAGTTCGCGGGAGGGACGGCGTGAGGATCGCCTCCTGCGGCTGAAAGGCCGCACATTGAACGCCAAGCACTTTTTAACACATACTTCCACTACTTTCCGGTTAAATCGTGAATAGATTCAGATGGTTGCACGTAACACCCTCTGGAAGAATGTACTCACTGGCCGGAAAAGCTTTCTGCAAGTGCATCTTCTCGAAAAGGGTGACCAATAAAATCTGCAGCAAAGTGTAGAGCGAGGCATCCAGTTGCATCTTTTTCTTGATGATGGCGACGAGCACATAGACCACACGGCGATCCAGATTTTCGCCTCAAATCCCGCTCCAGTTCTGGGTTTCCAGTTCATGGGGTTCGTTTTAACCGGACACTACTGACTTCAACAATGACGCGCCATCTTGATCTTGGTTGCGGCAGCACGCCGCGAAACCCCTACCGACAACACGAAGTTCACGCGATCGATCTGCTACTACCGGAAGGATTCGATCCGGAACGCTTCCGTGTCGCCAACTTAAGTTGTCAGCCAATTCCGTATCCGGATAATAGTTTCGATTCTGTCTCCGCCTACGACTTCCTTGAGCATGTGCCGCGAGTCCTGCCGACGGCGGATGGCACGGACACGGTATTTCCGTTTATTCGTTTGATGACCGAGATCTGGCGCGTGCTCGTGCCGGGCGGTCAGTTCTATGCACTGACACCGGGAGTTCCGTGCCTTGAGGCATTTACAGATCCGACGCATGTAAATTTTATATCCGAGCACACCCACACCTACTTCTGCGGCGAAGTTCCACCGGGTCGGATGTATGGCTTTGCTGGCTGCTTTGAAGCGAGGCGGGCCGAACGTGCGATGCTGCCGGAGGACTTTTCGCCTTCAACGCCGTTGTCCTGGCATCGGGCGATGAAGCGAGTAATCCGTCTTCACCGCGGACGGCTGACACACATTGTCTGGGACCTGGTGGCAGTGAAGCCTGCAACGACCCGTAATGACTGAGCTGCCCGATTCACAACGACCTATTCCATGTCGAGTTTTCTCAAAGTTTTCTCAAAACGACTTTCCAACGTTTTCCGCCAGGCCCGCAGGGCGATCAAGGCACACCTGCCGTACGTGAGGCGGCGCGAATACCGCATTCTTCGCCGGCGGCATGACGCACTGATTGACGCTTTAATCGGCTGTTCACGGGTTTCCTACGGCAGAAATCTTGGCCTGACATGATGCCTTCTGCATTTTGGTATAGAGGAACGACGG
>JAGXSN010000033.1 GCA_018333815.1 Sulfuritalea sp.
CCTGGCAAGCTGGCACGTCCTCACCGCCCGCAGCGCGATCGATAGCGCCGCCCGCATCCAGCTCGGCAGCCATGCCCGCGTCGCCGCCGAGACGCTGGAGCGGCAATTGGAAGGCGCCGACGCCGCGCTGGCGACGCTGCTGCGCGACCGCGACGAATGGGCGACGCGCGCCGACGGCTGGCGCGAGGCCAACGAACGGCTGGCCAGCCGCGTCGGTATCCAACCCAGCGTGCGCAGCCTGCTGCTGCTCGATGCCGACGGCAACGCCCTGGCCTCGAACCAGACCGAGCTGCTCGGCCGGAATTTCTCCCGGCGCGACTATTTCGTGCAGGCCCGCGCCGCCGCGGACAGCGCCGCGCCGATCCTCTCGCCGCCCTTCGAGACCGTCCCCGGCGCCTGGACCTTCACGCTGTCGCGCAAGCGGGTCGGAGCGAACGGCGAGTTCGCCGGCGTCGCCGTCGCCAGCTTCGACCCGGCCTACTTCGCCCGCAGCATCGAACCCCTGCTCTACTCCGCCGATACGCTCGTCCGGCTGACCGACGCGACCGGCACGCTGATCGTGTCGGTCCCGGCCGGCGCGACCCGGATGAAACACGGCGAATCCCTCCAGCCCGATTCGCTCCTGGCCCGTCACCTGGCGCTGGGCACAGAGGAAAACCTGCTGACCGGCCCCTGCGCGGAGGACGGGAAAATCCGGCTGGCCGCGCTGCGCACCGTGCGCATGGGCGACGGCGCCCTGGTGGTCGGCGTCAGCCGCGCGCACGATACCCTGTTCACTGCCTGGCGGCGCGAAACGATCACCCTCGCTGCGCTCTGGTTCGCCGGCGCCCTGGCCGCGACCGGTGGCTTGGCGCTGCATCTGCGCCGCCGGCGCGAAGCCGAAGAGGAACGTGAGCGCCATCGCTTCCAGCTCGAACGACTGGTGGCGGAACGGACCGCCGAACTGGTCGCGGCCACGCAGCGGGCGGAAGACGCCAATGCCGCCAAGAGCGCCTTCCTCGCCAACATGAGCCACGAGATCCGCACGCCGATGAACGCCATCATCGGCCTGACCCACATGCTGCAACGCCGCATCGAGGATGCCCAGCAGCGCGGCTGGCTCGACAAGGTCCAGGCGGCCAGCCGGCACCTGCTGGCACTGATCAACGACGTCCTCGACCTGGCCAAGATCGAATCCGGCAAGCTGCAGCTCCAGGAAGAGGATTTCGTCCTCGGTGCCCTCCTCGACCAGGTGCGCTCGCTGGTCCAGGAAAGCGCCAACGCGAAGGGCCTGCGGATCGCCGTCGAAGGGGATGCCCTGTCGCTCTGGCTGCGCGGCGACGCGCTGCGGCTGCGCCAGGCCCTGCTCAACTACGCCGGCAACGCCGTCAAGTTCACCGGGCAGGGCGCGATCCGCCTGCGGGCGGAGGTCGTCGAACAGAGCGACGGCCTCCTGACGCTGCGCTTCACGGTGGCAGACAGCGGCTGCGGCATCGCCCCGGCGGTGCTGACCCGGCTGTTCGAGCCCTTCGAGCAGGGCGATCCCGTCCGCGGCCCGGGCCAGAACGGCACCGGACTCGGCCTGGCGATCACCCGGCGCCTGGCGCGCCTCATGGGCGGCGACGCCGGCGCGGAAAGCGAACCGGGACGCGGCAGCCGCTTCTGGTTCACCGCCCGCCTGCGCCGGGGCGCGGCCCGGACATTTTCCCCGTCCCGCGTCGTCGCGGCGGAGGCCGACCTGCGCAAGCGATTTGCCGGGGCGCGGCTGCTGCTGGTCGAGGACGATGCCATCAACCGGGTGGTCGCGCTGGAACTGCTCGCCGATACCGGCCTGGTCATCGACACCGCCGAGGACGGCGCGACAGCCCTGGCAAAAATGCGCGCCGGGCGTTACGACCTGGTGCTGATGGATGTCCAGATGCCGGTCATGAACGGCATCGAGGCCACGCGCGCGATCCGCGCCCTGCCGCAAGGCGGCGCCACGCCGATCCTGGCCATGACCGCCAACGCCTTCGACGAGGATCGCGTCAAATGCCTGGCCGCCGGCATGAACGACTTCGTCGCCAAGCCGGTCGACCCGGACGACCTTTACGGTATCCTGCTCAAGTGGCTCGCGCAGGGGCAGGCTTCCGGACGGGAAGCCCGGATTGCCGTCGACAACAACACCATCACGCCATCTCAAGGGGAGAAATGACACGATGATTACCGGACTGACCATCGCCCGGCGCTTCTGGCTGTACGCCGCATTTGCCTCGACCATCTTCTATATCGCCGCGGCACTGGCTTGGTTCGGGCTGGCGGCGGGACGCGACAGCCTGCAGCGCGTCTATTCTGAACGGATGATCCCGGTCATGCAGATGACGCGCTTCCGCGAGCTGCTCACCGCCAACCGGATCGAACTGCTGCTGGCCCTACAGCACGCCCCGCAGGGCGCCTTCGTCGCCCTTCACGACCACCCGGTCGGCCTGCACCTGGACCGGATCGAGCGCAATACCGCCGAACTGAACCGGCTGTTCGACGCATTGCGCGAGACCTTCGACGACGCCGAGGAAAGAAAGCTCTTCGCGGCCTTCGAGGCCGCGCGCGCCGCCTGGCTGGCCAAGCTCAACGCCAGTGTAACGGCGCTCAAAGCCGGCGACTTCAGCCTGGCCGTCGGCGCGGCGGCGCTGGCTGCCGGCCGCGTCGAATTCCAGGCCGCGATCGACGCGCTGCAGGCGCTCGCCGACTACGAGGCCGAGCTGGCGCGCCAGGAGTATGTCGCCGCCGAGGAGCGTCATGCCGCGACGCGCGCCATCCTCATCGCGCTGATCGTCGGCGGCGCGATCCTCGGCACCCTGATGGGCGTCCTGACCCTGCGCCGCCTGCGCATCGGCCTGGCGCAGGCCAACCGCACGGCGCAGGCCATCGCCGCCGGCGACCTGACGGTGACGGCGCCGATCTCGGGGAATGACGAGATCGCCGCCCTGCTCAGGGAAATGGCCTCGATGCAAGCCGCGTTGCGCGAAATGGTCGCCGCGATCGGCCGCGAGACGACGCAGCTCAACCATCAATCCGGCGCGCTGACGGTGACCGCCGGGCAGGGCGCGACGATCGCGCAGCGCCAGTCCGACGCGACCTCGAGCATGGCGGCCGCGGTCGAAGAACTCTCGGTGTCGATCGACCAGGTCGAGGAACATGCCGGCGACGTGCGCCGCATCACCCAGCAGGCCTCGGAGCAATCGACCCGGAGCGCGCAGGTCATCCAGGCGACCACCGGCGAGATTCACCGAATCGCCGCGGCGGTGACGAAATCGGCCGAGGACATCCGCTCGCTCGAGACGCTCTCCGGCCGGATCAGCGGGATCGTCAATGTGATCCGCGAGATTGCCGACCAGACCAACCTGCTCGCCCTCAACGCGGCCATCGAGGCCGCGCGCGCCGGCGAACAGGGCCGCGGCTTCGCCGTGGTCGCCGACGAGGTGAGGAAGCTCGCCGAGCGCACCACCGCCTCGACCGGCGAGATCGGCACGATGATCGACGAAATCCAGCAAGGCGCACGCACCGCCGCGGCAGGCATGGAAACCAGCGTGGCGCGCGTCGAGGAGGGCGTCAGCCTCGCCAGGGAAGCTGGCGAATCGATCGGTCAGATCAACGCGGCGACAGGACAGGTCACCCAGGCCGTGGATGGCATCGGGTTCACGCTCAAGGAACAGGCCACTTCGGCGCGTGACATCGCCACCCGCGTCGAAAGCGTCTCGCAGGGCACCGAGGAACTGGCCGCCAATACCCGGCAAACCGCCACGGCCGCCCAGGAACTCACCCGCATCGCGGCGACGCTCGATCAGCTCGCCGGACGCTTCCGGCTGTCCTGAGCCAAACCCAGGGCGGCGCGCCAGGCGGCCAACTTGCGCTCGAAACTCCAGCTCGCGTTGGCCGGGCTGGTGGAGGGCAGGATCAGGGTTGCGAAGCCGAGCGCCTGCAATTGCGGCGCAAAACGGCCGGCCGCCTGGCCATTGAAGCAGACGCGCTCAAGTCGATGCCGTCCCGCCAGCGCCGACCAGCCCGAAGGGCGCAGGACGCCACAAAGTGGCGGTCCCGAGCAAAGCGAGGGATTGGGCGGAGCCCAACACTTTCGCAAGCGCGCGAAATCGTTCGGCGTGCCGTTGCGGATCGCGCCGTCGAGGCTGCCGGGCCGATCAGGGGCGGCAGCCCGGTTGCAGCCCGGTGAGCCGCTCCGCCGCACTCGCTTCACGGTCAGCAGGCTTTCGTCCCAGCTCGGATGCTTTTCGAAACCGAGCAGATTGGCCGTCGTCGCCGCGATGTTCGAAAGGCCGGCGGTCTCGGTCTGCCTGAGGCCCAGCCTGCCGCCGGTCACATTGTCGTAGAGGATCAGCGGCACGGGATTCAGCGTGTGCGCGGTCTTCGCCTTGAAGCTGCCGTCCTTGTTGGTCTTCGGCTGGCCGGTCTTCTTGTCGATTTCGAACATCTCGTCGGCATTGCCGTGGTCGGCGGTCACCAGCGCGACGCCGCCGGCGGCATCGACGGCCGCCAGCAGGCGGCCCAGCGCCAGGTCGACCGCCTCGATGGCCATCGTCGCGGCGCGGAAGTTGCCGGTATGCCCGACCATGTCCCCGTTCGCGTAGTTGCAACGCAGGGTGCGGTATTGGCCGCTCCTGAGCGCCGCGATCATCGCGTCGGTGATCTCGGCGGCCTTCATCCACGGGCGCTGTTCGAAGGGGACGACGTCGCTCGGCACCTCCTGCCAGGTCTCGCCGTCGAACTTGCCGGAGCGGTTGCCGTTCCAGAAATAGGTGACGTGGCCGAACTTCTGCGTCTCCGAGCAGGCGAACTGTTTGATGCCGGACCTGGCGAACCATTCGCCGGTGGTGTCGCGGATCGCCGGCGGATCGACGAGGAAGCGCTTGGGAATCTTCAGATCGCCGTCATACTGCAGCATGCCGGCGTAGGTGACCTTCGGCCAGCGCACCCGGTCGAACTTGTCGAAACCGGCTTCCTCGAAGGCGCGGCTGATCTCGATCGCGCGGTCGCCGCGGAAGTTGAAGAAGACGACCGCATCGCCGTCTTCCACCGTGCCGACCGGCTTGCCGTCGGCGGCGATCACGAAGGGCGGCAGGTCCTGGTCGATCGTGCCGGGATGCTTCTCGCGCAGCGCCTTGATGGCCGTGGCGCAATCGGGAAACCGGTTTCCCTCGCCGAGAACATGGGTGCGCCAGCCCTTGTCCACCATCGCCCAGTTGGCCTCGTAGCGGTCCATGGTGATGTTCTGGCGGCCGCCGCCCGAGGCGATGCGCGCATCGAAACCATCGTTGTCGAGCGCCGACAGGAAAAACTCGAAAGGCTCGACATAGTCGAGCGCGCTGGTCTCGGGCACGTCGCGGCCGTCGAGCAGCGCGTGGATGCGCACCGTGCGGATGCCCTCTTCCTTCGCGCGGACCACCAGCGCCTTGAGGTGGTCGATATGGCTATGCACGTTGCCGTCGGAGAACAGGCCGATGAAATGAATCACGCCACGGCCTGACTTCGCTCCTGAAACAATCTCGCGCCAGGCCTGCCCCGCCCAGATCGAGCCGGAGGCGATGGCGTCGGCCACCCGAGCCGCGCCCTGGGCATAGACCTGGCCTGCTCCCATTGCATTATGTCCGACCTCGGAATTGCCCATGTCGTCGTCGGACGGCATGCCGACCGCCGTGCCGTGGGCGCGCAGGCGCACGTTGGGGTAGCGGGCGAACAGGCGGTCGAGCGTGGGCTTGCGCGCCGCCGCGATGGCGTTGCCGGTTTCATTCCCGGCGAGGCCATAGCCGTCGATGACGATCGTGACCACGGGGCCGATGGGGCCGGCAACGCCGGGGAAAGCTGAAAACTTGGGCAACATGGCTGGATTCCGCAGGATTGGCAATGGTCGGAGTTTACTTCCCTGCCCGCGGCCGGAAAGGGAAATTGCCGCCACCTGACGTTCTTGCCGGAATAGACTCCGCAAGGGAGCCATATGAGCCCACCCCGAAATCGCCGCTGCGCGGCGATCTCCCCTCAAGGGGCCAAGAAACACTCGGGGCGGCCCTTCGTGTTTCTTGAGAGCGATGTCAGCCGCAGCCACCGCAGGAGACCGTTATGACCATTTCGAGGAAATTTGCAGTGCGCACCCTGTGGCCGATCTGCCTGTTGCTCGTTCTTGCATCTCCCGTTCCGGCACAGGAGATCGGCAGCCCCTATTTCGCCGCGCATGCGCGCGATCCGGTGCGCTGGCGGGCGTGGGGCGAAGCGGCTTTCGCCGAGTCCCGCACCTCCGGTCGGCCGCTGCTGCTGTCGATCGGCTATTCCGCATGCTACTGGTGCACCGTCATGCACCGCGAGAGTTTCATGGACCCGGCAGTGGCCGCCCGGGTCAATGCGCTGGCGGTGCCCGTGCTGGTAGACCGCGAGGAACGTCCGGACATCGATGCGCTATACCAGGACGCGGCCCTGCGCATGGGGGTGCAGCGCGGCTGGCCGCTGACGCTGTTCCTCGACGCGGACGGACGGCCGTTTGCCGGCGGGGCGTATTTCCCGGACCAGCCGCGCGCCGGCATGCCCTCCTTCGCCCAACTGCTGGAGACCGCGGCGGCAGCCTGGCAGGGCGATCGCGGCGCCTTGGTCGAGCGGTCACGGACCCTGTTCGAGGATTTGCGCAGCGCGGTTGCGGCGCCCCTCGACCCGGCCGGCGTGGCGGCCCTGCAAGCGCGCCTGCTCGATGCCCACGATCCCTTCCACGGCGGATTTGGCGGGACGGTCAAGCATCCGCGCCTGCCGGCGCTGGAGGCGCTGTGGCGGCGCTATCTGCGCGGCGGCGGCGAGGCTTACGGCGAAGCCGTGCGTCTCTCGCTCGAACGCATGAGCCGGGGCGCGCTTTACGACCATGTCGGCGGCGGCTATTTCCGCTATGCGGTCGAACCGGACTGGTCCGCGCCGCATTACGAGAAGATGCTGGACCAGAACGCACAGTTCATCGCGCTGCTGACCGAGGTCTGGAAGGAGACGCGCGATCCGCTGCTGGCCGAACGCGTGGCCGCGACGGTCGAGTTCCTGATGACGCGCATGCGCCTGCCCGACGGCGCATTCGCCACCGCGCTGGCGGCCGACGTCGACGGCAGGGAAGGCCGTTACTACCTGTGGTCGGAACCGGAAATCCGGCGGGTTCTCGGCAGGCAGGCCGACGCCTGGCTGGCACATTACACGCTGCCCCTGCCGGTGCCGCGCGGCGCGAATGTTCCGCCTGCCGTGCAGTCGCTCATGAAGCGCTTGCAGACCGCACGCGCCGCCCGTTCCATGCCCCGCCGCGACGAGAAGCGGCTGGCCGAATGGCACGGCGCGCTGATCGCGGCGCTGGCCGAGGCCGGCGCCGCGTTCGGGCGGGACGACTGGCTGCGGACCGCCGAGCGCACGCACGCGCTGGTGCTCGGTCGCCTGTGGGACGGCCAACGCCTGCTGCGCGGCTGGCAGGGCAAGCGCGCCGGAGGCGAAGCGGTGCTCGACGACCATGCCCAGATGGCGCGTGCGGCATTGACCCTCTACGAACTGACCGGACAACGCGAACGCCTTGCCGAGGCGCGCGCGCTGCTGCTCGCCGCCGCCGCCTTTCGTGAGGACGGCGGGGGCTGGCGCATGGCCCGCAAGCCGGCTGCCGCCGGCCTGCCCGTCGCGCGAGCGGATCGTGATCGCGCCCTGGCTTCCGCCGCCGCGGTCACCGTGGAAGCGCTTGGCCGCCTGTATTACCTGGGCGGCGAGACGGCGGTGCGCCGCATCGCCGAGCAGTCGCTGCCGGCATTCGGCGCCGCGGTCCTGCAACGGCCGCTCGATCATGCCGGCCTGCTGGTCGCCGCCGATACCCTGGCCGGCGCCGTGCAAGTCGTCGTCGTCGGCGAGCGCCGCACGGCCGCCGCGCAAGCCCTGCTCCGGTCGATCTGGACGACGGCCCTGCCCGGCCGCGCCGTGCAGACGATCGCCGACGCCGCGACGCTTGCGGCAGACCATCCCGCCCACGGCAAGAAAGCCATCGGCGGCCTGCCTACGGCCTATGTCTGTATCGGCACAGTATGCTCGGCGCCGGTCACCGCGCCGGACGAACTGCGCGGCACGCTGCTCACCCTGCGCCGCGCCGGCTCCGAGCTGAACTGACCCCGGCCGGAAGTTAGGTTCCGCTGGATTGACCGGCCCTCTCAAGAAACACGAAGGGCCGCCCCGAGTGTTTCTTGGCCCCTTGAGGGGAGAAACGAGCGAAGCGAGTTTTTCGGGGTGGACTCAGTTTACTTCCCGCCCAGCGACATCGACAGCATCAGCTCGTTGATGCGCTTCACAAACGTGGCCGGGTCGTCGAGCTGGCCGCCCTCGGCGAGCATGGCCTGTTCGAACAGCACGGCCGACCAGTCGTCGAACTTGGCTTCCTCGTACTTCAGGCGCAACACCACCGGATGCTTCGGGTTGATCTCGAGGATCGGCTGTGAGTTCGGCGCCTTCTGGCCGGCGGCCTTGAGGATGCGCGCGAGATTGCCGGACATGTCGTGCTCGTCGGCGACGAGGCAGGCCGGGCTGTCGGTCAGGCGGTGCGTGACGCGCACTGCCTTGACGCGCTCGCTCAAGGACTTGGCGATCTTCTCGGTCAATTCCTTGAACTCGCCGGCGTCCTTTTCCTGCTCCTGCTTCTCGGCCTCGTCCTGCAGCTTGCCGAGGTCGAGCCCGCCCTTGGCGACCGACACCAGCTCCTTGCCCTCGAACTCGGTGAGGTGCGACACCACCCACTCGTCGACGCGGTCGGACAGCAGCAGCACCTCGATGCCCTTCTTGCGGAAGATTTCCAGGTGCGGGCTGTTCTTCGCGGCATTGAAGGTCTCGGCGGTGACGTAGTAGATCTTGTCCTGCTCGGGCTTCATGCGGCCGATGTAGTCGGCCAGCGACACGGTTTCGTCGGCGCTGTTCGCCGCAGTCGAGGCGAAGCGCAGCAGGCCGGCGATCTTGTCCTTGTTGGCGAAGTCTTCGCCGACGCCTTCCTTGAGCACCTTGCCGAACTCGCCCCAGAACTGCGCGTATTTCTCCCGGTCATTCGCGGCCAGGTCGGCCAGCAGGCCGAGCACCTTGCCCGTGCAGCCCTTGCGGATGGCCTCGATGTCCTTCGATTCCTGCAAAATTTCGCGCGACACGTTGAGCGGCAGGTCGGCGCTATCGACCACGCCGCGCACGAAGCGCAGATAGAGCGGCATCAGCTGCTCGGCGTCGTCCATGATGAAGACGCGGCGCACGTAGAGCTTGATGCCGTGGCGCGCGTTGCGGTCCCACAGGTCAAAGGGCGCGCGGCCGGGGATGTAGAGCAGCTGCGTGTATTCGCTCTTGCCCTCGACGCGCGCATGGGTCCAGGCGAGCGGATCGTCGTAGTCGTGGCCGACATGCTTGTAGAAGGCTTTGTAGTCGTCTTCCGTGATCTCGTGCTTGGGCTTGGCCCACAGCGCGGAGGCCTGGTTGACGGTCTCGTCCTCGTCGGTGACGACGGTCCTGTCTTCCTTCCATTCCTCCTTCTTCATCACGATGGGCTGGAGGATGTGGTCAGAATACTTGCGGACGATGGACTTGAGCTTCCATGAGGACAGCAGGTCGTCCTGGCCGGCTCGCAGGTGCAGGGTGATCTCGGTGCCGCGCTGCGGACGCTCGATCATGGCGATGCTGAACTCGCCGCCGCCGTCGGAGACCCATTCGACGCCCTGCTCCGGCTGTTCGCCGGCGCGGCGCGTGCGCACCGTCACCTGGTCGGCGACGATGAACGAGGAGTAGAAGCCGACGCCGAACTGGCCGATCAGGTGGGCATCCTTCTGCTGGTCGCCGGTCAGCTGCGAGAAGAACTCGCGCGTGCCCGACTTGGCGATGGTGCCGAGATTGGCGATCACCTCGGCGCGGTTCATGCCGATGCCGTTGTCGCTGACGGTCAGCGTGCGCGCCTGACTGTCGTAGCCGATGCGGATCCTGAATTCCTCGCCGCCTTCCATCATGGCGGCGTTGTGCAGCGACTCGAAGCGCAGCTTGTCGCAGGCGTCGGCGGCGTTGGAGATCAGCTCGCGCAGGAAGATCTCGCGGTTGCTGTAGAGGGAGTGGATCATGAGGTGCAGCAGCTGCTTCACCTCGGTCTGGAAGCCCAGGGTTTCCTTGTCGGCGGTAGCGGTGGTCATGAGTGGCTCCTGCAAAAAATACGTGCAAGCAAAGTAGGGGCAATGCGCCCGATTTCAAGCGCTCCGCGTTCGCTGCCGTCCCGCCAGCGCCGACTTTGGCTATCGAATCGCGTCAGCAGCGAATTGACGTGCTCAAGGTGTAATATACCGAAGCACTATCACATTCAATGCTTGGAGAACGTCATGACCGCAATAGCCAAACTTTTCATGAGCGGACGCAGTCAGGCCATACGCTTGCCTGCCCGCCTGCGCCTGGCGGCGAGCGAGGTGATCATCGAGCAGATCGGCAGCGCGCTGTGGGTGCAGCCGCAAACCGAAGCCGCCAACGACATGGGTGCCTGGCTGCATGCCTTTTACGCCAGCACCGAGCCGCTGCCGGATGACTTTCTGGCCGAGCGGCAGGATGCACCGCCCCAGGAACGGGACTGGGGTTGAGCGTCGTGCTGCGCACGCTGGACACCAATATTTGCAGCTACATCCTGCGCCGGCATCCCCAAGGCATGCTCGGGCGTTTTGCCGCCCTCGCCCCCGGCCAGGTCTGGCTCTCGGCCATCGTCGCTGCGGAATTGCGTTTTGGCGCAGCGAAGCTGGGGGCGCCGCGCCTGGCCGCGGCGGTGGAACAGTGGTTGTCGGGCTTCGAGCTACGGCCCTGGCCGCTGGAAGCCGCCCACCGCTATGCCCAGGTCCGCACCGTGCTGGAGAAAACCGGCCAGCCCATCGGCGGCATGGACCTCCTGATTGCCGCTCATGCGCTGGCCGAGGACAGCGTCATCGTCACTTGCAATGCCCGAGAATTTCATCGCGTGCCGGGCCTGGCGGTGGAAGCCTGGCCGCTGGATTGACCGGCCATCTGCAAACTCAACCGTAGCAGATCTCGATGATCTCGATTTCGCGCCAGCCCGCCGGGCTCTGGAACTTGACGACATCGCCCTCGCGCGCCTTGAGCAGGGCACGCGCCAGCGGCGAGATCCAGCTGATCCTGCCGGTCGCCGGGTCGGCCTCGTCCATGCCGACGATCCGGTAAGTCGTTTCCGCATCGGCATCGGACACCGTCACCGTGGCGCCGAAGAACACCCGGTCGAGATTCTGCTGCCGGGCCGGATCGACCACCTCGGCGTTGTCGAGCCGCTTGGTCAGGTAGCGGATGCGCCGGTCCATCTCGCGCAGCTTCTTCTTGCCGTAGAGGTAATCGCCGTTTTCCGAGCGGTCGCCGTTCGATGCCGCCCAGGCCACCACCTGCACGAGATGCGGCCGCTCGACCTTGATCAGCCGCTCGAACTCCTCGCGCAGCGCCGCATGGCCGGCCGGCGTCATGTAGTTCCTGGCGCCGGCGGGCAGCGAGGGCAGTCCGGGCAGGTCGTCATCGTCTGCGTCGGATTCGGATTCCTTGACGAATGCCTTGTTCATCTTGCCTTGCTGTTGGCACGAATCCAGGCGGCGAAGGCGGCCTCGTCGAGATCGCCGGCGGCGATCTCGAGCATGACGACCGTTGCCTCTGCCTGTCCAGCCGTCAACCGGTAGCCGTTCAGGAACAGGAACAGACCCACCGAGAGAAAGGCGACCCGCTTGTTGCCATCGACGAAAGGATGATTCTTGGCCAGGCCGACGCCATAGGCCGCAGCGAGATCCGCGTAGTCAGGATCGCCATACGCAACCAGGTTCAGCGGCCGCGCCAGCGCCGAGTCGAACAAGCCCTCGTCGCGCAAACCGGGAGACCCCCCATGCTCGGCCAGGCTTTCGTCATGCAGCAACAGCAAGGCCTGACGATCAATCCACTGCCAGTTCATTTCGCCAGAGCATGAAAGGTATCTCGATACTCGCGCATGAATTCGCGCCCGGCCGCGATCTGGTCGTCGATGGCCGGGTCGTAGGGCGTGATCGCCACGCCGTAGGGCGTGTCGGTCAGATAAACCGACTCGCCCTTCTCCAGCTTGAGGCGCGCCAGTACCTCCTTGGGCAGGACGATGCCGACGGAATTGCCGATCCGGACGAGTTTTAGGGTGTGCATGGCGGACTCCAAGTTATAACGTATGTTAATACTACGCCATTCGGCGCCGTCCCGCCAGCGCCGACTTTTGCTATCAGGCCGCCTGCTTGATCGCCAGCAGCGCCTGGTTGCGCAGCGTCTTGAGCAGGGTAAGTTCCTTTTCCGGGATGACGATCGAGCCGGCGCGATCCTTGTCGCAGTAGATCAGCGCGACCGGCTTGCCCTTCATGTTGAGCGGGAACAGCACGAAGGTCTTGGCCGGGATGCGCTCGCGATACCAGGCCGGCACCTTGTCGGCGATCTTCGGCTCGTCGATGTCGCTGATGATGATGTCGAGCCCCTTGCCGGTCGCGAGCTGGAAGACGTCGTGCATCGGCTCGCCGAGCATGAAACGGAACTGCTTCGCCAGCTCGGCGACCTCCGGGCCGAGACCGAAGCGTCCGGTCATCTGGCCGCTCCTGGCGTCGCGCAGCGCGAGCAGCACGCGCTTGAAACCCATCGAACGGTACATGGTTTCGAGGATGATGCGCAGGATGTCGTTGAGGGCGAAATCGTCGATCAGCGAGTTGCTGATGTCCTGGATGCCGGCGGCCAGCACCGCCTGGGCGTTGTCCGGAACGGCAGCGGCCGCCTCGCCTGCCGGAAATCCCGCGCCCGGCGCCGTCGCCTCGTCGAGCAGCGTGTCCGCCAGGGTGATCTCCTGCACGTCGGCCGGGCGCGACGTCAGGGTCTCCTCCACGCCCGCCGGCCCGCTCACGAAGGTCGCAGCCTGGCGCGCGAAGGGGCTCTGCTTCAGGTTGACGTGCAGGATCGAGGCGATACCGGCGAGCTCCTCCACCGAATTTCTCGCGTTTTCCAGCAACTGGCGCTCCGACAATTGCAGGCTCGCCCCGAAACGGCGGCCGATCTGCGCCAGCGCCCTGCCGCGCTGTTCCGACGGCGTGTCGGCCAGCAGCGCGCACATCTCGTTGGCGAAACCGGAGACGACGCGCAGCGCCGCCTCGGTGGTCTGGGGGCGATGGATCTCCCCGGCCGGCAGGGGGCGCATGCTCTCGACGATCGACTTGGGGAAGCCCCAGCTGGTCGCGACGCCGATGCCGAGATCCTCGAACGCAATCCCCAGCACCTGCACCGCGGCCGCCCGTTCGGAAAGCTTCCTGAACTCCATGAGCTTGCCGATCTCGGCGACCTCTTCGGGAAAATAATACTGGGCGAGCAGCTGGCCGAGGCCATGGAACAGCGCGCAGATGTAGGCCTCCTCGCGCTGGCGGCCGAGCCAGGCGCCCTGGCTGCTCTGGCGCGCCAGCAGACCGGCGAGGTTGGCGCGCAGGAAGGTCTCCTTGATCTCCCTGATGTTGGCCTTGTCCTGCATGTGCTCGAACAGCAGCACAGTGATGGCGATGTTGCGGATGGCGTCGAAGCCCAGCACGATGATGGCGCGCGATACCGTGCTGATGCTGCCGCCGCCGGCCTGGCGGTAGTAGGCCGAGTTCACCAGGCGCAGGATCTTGTTGGTCAGCGCGTAGTCCTTGAGAATGATGCCGGAGAGCGATGCGAGATTTTCCTGCTCGGAGACGGTGAGCCGGTTGATTGCCGACACCGAATCCGACAGCGCGGGGAAGTCCGACTTGTGGCGCATGCGCCGCAGCAGGAATTCGAGAGTGTCCCGATGCGCGCCCGGCGCCGGCGCGGCTTCCGTCTCGCCTTCGCCCAGCCATGCGGAAAGCGCGTCGCGCAGCTCGGCGGCGCTGGCGTAACGCTGCGCCGGATCGAAGGCGCAGGCGCGCAGGATGATGCCGCCCAGCTTCGGATCGATCGGCGGCCCGGGCGGCGATGGCGGCAGCTTCACCGGCTCGGTGGAAATGCGGTAGAGCAGCGCGCCGACCGAAGTCGCCTCGAACACGCGCCTGCCGGCGAGCATCTCGAGCAGCACGAGTCCGGCGGCAAAGACGTCGTTGTGCGGGCCGATGCGCCGGTGCGCGATGTATTCCGGGGCGAGATAGGCCGGCGTACCGGTCAGTCCCGCCGTGTTGCCATCATCCGGCGCGTTTTCCGCTTCCGCCACGCGGGCGGCGATGCCGAAATCCATCACGCGCGGCGCGCCGTCGCGCGCATCGATGAGGATGTTCGAGGGTTTGAGGTCGCGGTGGATGATGTCCTGGGCGTGGGCCTGCGCCAGCGCGTCGGCCACCTGGCGCATGATCGACGCCGCCTGCACGGCCGGCAGGGGACCGTCCGCCCCGATCCGCTGCGACAGGCTGCGGCCTTCGACGCACTCGAAGACGAGGAAGGGGTCGCCGTCCTGCTCGCCGGCATCGAAGATCGGCACCACGTTCGGATGGCGAAAACGGCCGGACGTACGCGCCTCCCGCAGCAGCTCGGCGTTGCGCACTGGATCGGTCTGGAGGAAATGCAGCGTCTTGATCGCCACCTCGCGCTGCAGCTGGGGATCCCAGGCCCGATAGACGACGCTTTGCGCGCCGCGTCCCAGTTCGCCGCGAATCTCGAAGCGACCGATGCGTTTCTCGCTCATGCCGCGATTCTAGGGCCATGTCGATTCCGGGGCCATTGCCAAGCCGCGCCGACGCGCCTAAGATGCGCCCATGGAACTGCCCGAAGAGCCGCAGGCGCTGCAGACCCTGCTGACCGAACTCAAGGTCGAGCACCACGATCTCGACGAGAGCATCACCCGGCTGGCAGACAGCCCCCCGCACGACGAGCTGCTGATGCGCCGCATGAAGAAGCGCAAGCTGCAACTGAAGGATCGCATCGCCGCCATCGAGAGGATGCTCGGCCCCGACCTGATCGCCTAGGGCCCTGGGGTCCGCTCCCAGCCCTGCGGCAGTCGCGCCGGGAAACTGCGGGCTTCGTCTAAAGTAATATGGCAGGTTTTTTTCCAGGCTGACCGGGCTTGGAGCGCGCGCTTTTGGGGAATCCGTCAAGCCCCCCGGTCAGTACGACGATGCTGCGATGCAGCACAAAATGCCGTCGGCCGGATCTTCGGCCAGCCGCCCAACAGACTGATTTTTCGTGCGCTTTTCTCGCCAACCAACCCACTATATGTAGTGGTATAAATTTTGTCGACTACTAGATAAATAGATAACTCATTGTTTTTCATGGAAGCAAAAATTTTCTTCTTTGCGACTTCCCGGACGATGGCTATGCTTCGCAACCATCGTTTCCCACTCGCCAACCAGCGCATGACCGCCGAACCATGACCACCGACCCGACCGCCCAAGATTTGCCCCTGGTAAAGGAATACACCGGACAGCTGGGACTGCCCCTGCCCCAGGAAATCTCGGGGGAAGTGCTCGTGGAGAAATACGCCAAGGGCAACGAGCGCAACGTCCATGACGTGCGCGCCCGCGTCGCTCGCGCCCTTGCCGAACGGGAGGCCGAAAGCAGGCGCGGCCCGTGGGAAGCGCGCTTTCTCGAGGCGCAGGAGGGCGGTTTCGTGCCGGCCGGCCGGATCAATTCGGCCGCCGGCACCGACCTGTGCGCCACACTGATCAACTGTTTCGTCCAACCGGTGGGCGATTCGATTTCAGAAATCGTCGACGGCCGGCCGGGCATCTACACCGCCCTCTCGCAGGCCGCCGAAACCATGCGGCGCGGCGGCGGCGTCGGCTACGATTTTTCCAGCATCCGGCCGAGCGGCGCCCATGTCAAGGGCACCCAGTCGCGCGCCTCCGGCCCGGTGTCCTACATGCGCGTGTTCGACCGTTCCTGCGAGACCGTTGAATCCGCCGGCTCCCGCCGCGGCGCCCAGATGGGCGTGCTGCGCTGCGACCACCCGGATATCGAAGCCTTCATCCACGCCAAGGATAACGGCGACCTGACCAACTTCAACATCTCGGTCGGCGTCACCGATGCCTTCATGCAGGCCGTCGAGGCGGGCGCCGACGTCGAACTGGTGCATCGCGCCGAACCTTCCGCCGACATCAAGCAGGCCGGCGCCTTCCAGCGTGACGACGGCCTCTGGGTCTACCGCAAGACGCCGGCCCGCGAGCTGTGGGATCAGATCATGCGCTCGACCTACGATCACGCCGAGCCGGGCATCCTGTTCGTCGACCGGATGAACAAGGATAACAACCTCAACTACTGCGAGACGATCGAGGCGACCAACCCCTGCGCCGAACAGCCGCTGCCGCCGTATGGCTGCTGCTGTCTGGGTTCGATCAATCTCATCTTGTTCGTCAATCATGCCTTCGACGAAACCGCCGACTTCGACTACGCCGCCTTCGGCAAGGTGATCGACGTTGCAGTGCGCATGCTCGACAACGTGCTTGACGCCACCCACTGGCCGCTGCCGCAGCAGGAAGCCGAGGCGGCGGCCAAGCGCCGCATTGGTCTCGGCTTCACCGGGCTGGGGGACGCGCTGATCATGCTCGGCCTACGCTACGACACCGACGAGGCCAGGAGAACCGCCGCCAAGATTTCCGAGTTCATGCGCGACCGCGCCTACCTCGCCTCGGTCGAACTGGCCAAGGAGCGCGGCGCCTTCCCGCTGTTCAACGCCGACCTGTATCTCTCGGGCGGCAACTTCGCCTCGCGCCTGCCGCAGCACATCAAGGACGCGATCCGCAAGCACGGCATCCGCAACTCGCACCTGCTGTCGATCGCGCCGACCGGCACCATCTCGCTGGCCTTCGCCGACAACGCCAGCAACGGCATCGAACCGCCCTTCTCCTGGACCTACACGCGCAAGAAGCGCATGGCCGACGGCACGCACAAGGAATACGCCGTCGAGGACTACGCCTGGCGCCTGTTCAAGCACCAGGGCGGGGACGTGGCAAGGCTGCCCGACTACTTCGTCACCGCGCTGGAAATCTCTGCCCAGGCCCACGAGCAGATGGTCGCTGCGGTCGCGCCCTATGTCGACACCTCGATCTCCAAGACCGTCAACGTGCCGGTCGACTATCCCTACGCCGACTTCGAGGACCTCTACATGGTCGCTTGGAAATCCGGCCTCAAGGGTCTGGCCACCTACCGGCCAAACGCGGTGCTCGGCAGCGTGCTCTCGGTCGAGCCGCAGCAGGCGACGCAGACATCGCCCCAGCACGATCGGAAACAGCCCCAGGACGTCACCATCGACTGCGCCAACCGGCGCCTGTCGATCGGCTCGCTGCCGGCCCCGGTGCTTGCGTCGCTGCGCTGGCCCGGCCGGCCCCGGCTTTCCGACGGCAACGCCGCCTGGACCTACATGATCGAGACCCCGCACGGCGAGTTTGCCCTCTTCGTCGGCCAGATCGAGAATGACAAGCGCCAGCAGGTGCCCTTCGAGATCTGGGTCAACGGCACCGAGCAGCCGCGCGGTCTCGGCGCCGTGGCCAAGACGCTGTCGATGGACATGCGCGCCAACGACCCGGCCTGGCTCAAGCTCAAGCTCGACGTGCTCGCCGGCACGGTCGGCGACGAACCCTTCGAGATGCCGATGCCGCCCCATGGCGAGCTGAAGATGATGCCGGGCCCGGTCTCGGCGCTGGCCCAGGTGATCCGCTACCGCTGCGAGCAGCTCGGCGCGCTCGAGACCGACGGCGCGACGCCCGTGCTCGACTGCATGTTCAGCCGCGACGAGCCGAAGACCGGCACCGACGGCACGCTGTCCTGGACGGTGGACATCGTCAACCCCGCCTCGCGCGAGGACTTCGTGCTCGGCCTGAAGGAAATCACCCTGCCCGACGGCGTGACGCGCCCCTACTCCTGCTGGCTGTCCGGCAACTACCCGCGCGCGCTCGACGGCCTGACCAAGCTGCTCTCGCTCGACATGCGCGTGATGGATCCGGCCTGGATCGGCATGAAGCTGCGCAAGCTGCTCAACTACCCCGAACCGCTCGGCGACTTCATGGCCCGCGTGCCGGGTTCCAACAGGCAGCAGAACTGGCCCTCGACGGTGGCCTACATCGCCCGGCTGATCATCCACCGTTATGCGATGCTCGGCCTCCTCGACGAGCATGGTTTTCCGACCCGCGAGATGGGCATCCTGGAGCGGCCGAGCGAGAGAAAGGGCGAACTCAAGATCACGCAGGGTTCGCTCTGCGGCGAGTGCGGCAACCTGACGGTGATTCGCAAGGATGGCTGCGACTTCTGCACCGCCTGCGGCGCGGTCGGCGCGTGCGGCTGAAGACCATCGGCCAGTGTACGATCCGGCCCCCGCTGGCAGTCGGGTCGCGGTTTTGGTAAATTACGCACTGCGCGAAAAAACTGCCGACGCAAGCAGGCGCGAGATGCCGTCGAATTTCGCCGGCCGCGGGAGTGCCGACGGCGCCCGCAACGCGACTTTCTGAAACCACTGACCTAGCGGAACTCCCTTGGAGAACGAAGACCTTTCCAATTCCCTTTCTGCCGCCGCGGCGGCGCCCGCCTTGTCTGCGCCGAGCGCGCCCGCATTCGATCCACGCCGGCGCATTCGAGAGTTGCTCGCCATTCCGGAGCGCGACCGGACAGACGCGCAATGGGACGAACTCAACGAGCTGGAGATCCAGACGGCGCCAGGCAATCGCGCCGGCAGCATGCAACCTCAGACACACGGAGGAAAGCCCGGCTATCACCAGAAGAACCGCATGAAAGGCAAGGGCGGGAAGCCTGGACCCGGCGGACGCCCCCACCCGGGCGGCAAACTTAGTCCCAAGCCCCGTCCGACCTGACCCACCTCCGGTGGTGGTTGCCGCGCCTGTTTTCCTGCTGTCCGTCGCCGCGATCATCGCGCTGCCACCAACCTGGGCGGCCGGGGACGAGGCGCAGCAGCGTTCTGCCGCAAGCCGGCAGTTGGCGCACCCTCTCGGTCGCGCCGCTTATGGACAACTCGATCCGTCCGGCCACTCGCTCGCGCAACGAACAGGCATCGAGGCCATCGAACCGGGCGACCACTACCCGATGCCGGCGCCCCTGTCGGGACGGTTGATCACCGACGGGCTGATCCTTCTGGCCGCCCTCGTGCTTTTCGGTTTGTGGACCCTGCGCCGTCATGTGCGGGGCCGGCTGGCGGCGGAATCGGCTTTGCAGGCCGAGGTCGCCTTCAGGAAGGCGATGGAAGACTCCGTGCACACCGGCCTGCGCGCGCGCAACCTCGCAGGCAAGATCACCTACGTCAATCCCGCGTTCTGCCACATGGTCGGCTGGACGGCGGAGGAGCTGGTCGGCCGCTCCCCGCCGATGCCCTACTGGGCTGAAGAATACATCGACGAAACGCGCGCGATGCACGACAGGGTGCTCGCCGGACAGGCGCCCAGCGCGGGTTTCGAAATCAAGCTGAAACGCAGCAACGGAGAAATTTTCGACGCGCTGATCATCGAGGCGCCGCTGATCGACCACCGCGGCAGGCATACCGGCTGGATGGGTTCGGTCGTCGACATCACCGAGCGCAAGCGCGCCGAGGAGTTCGAGAGGCAGCAGGAAGAGCGTCTGCAGGCGAGCGCCCGCCTGATCACGATGGGCGAAATGGCCTCCAGCCTGGCCCACGAGTTGAATCAGCCGCTTGCGGCGATATCGAGTTATATCGCGGGTTGCCGCAACCTGATCGCTTCCGGTTCGGCACAGACGGACATCGATGCGGCGCTCGCCAAGTGCCAGCACCAGGCGCGTCGGGCGGGATACATCATTCGCCGCATCTACGATTTCGTGCAGCGCCATGAACCGAAGACCGAGCCTTGCAATCTCGCCGCCCTGCTCCACGACCTGATCACGCTGATCGAAGTCGATGCACGGCGCAAGAAGGTTCGCGCCGTGCACGATTTTTCCGCCCTGCCGACCATCCAGGCCGATGTCATCCTGCTCGGCCAGGCCATTCTCAACCTGATGAGGAATGGCATCGAGGCGATGAGCCAGACGGAGGAGGCGCGGCGCATCCTCACGGTGACGGCGCACGCCGATGCCGACCAGGTACTGATCGCGGTGGCCGACAACGGCTGCGGCATTGCGGCGGAATCGGCGCGCCAGTTATTCGAGCCCTTTTACACCACGAAAACCGAAGGTCTCGGCATCGGCCTCAATATTTGCCGATCCTTCGTCGAAGCTCACCGCGGCCGCCTCTGGTTCGACTCGCTGCCGGGCGGGGGCACGGTTTTCCATATCGCCTTGCCGCTCACGCCGACATGAATGCCGGCATGGTCTATCTGGTCGATGACGATGCGGCGATCCGCGACGCGCTGGCCTGGCTATTGCGTTCGCGCGGCATCCAGAGCCGCGCCTGGCCGTCAGCCGAGGCCTTTCTCGCAGACTATCGCGACGACATGAGCGGCTGCCTGCTGCTGGACGTGCGCATGGTCGGCATGACCGGCGCCGAACTGTTTGACCGCTTGATCGAGTGCGGCTGCGCGATGCCGGTCATCTTTCTCACCGGCCACGGCGATGTGCCGCTGGCGGTCAAGGCGCTCAAGCGCGGCGCCTTCGATTTCATCGAGAAGCCGTTCAACGACAACGAACTCGCCGACCGGGTGATCGAGGCCTTGCGGCATGAGGAGAATCGGCGCTGGCGGGACGGCGTCAAGGCCGGAATCGAGGAGCGCCTGGCGACCCTGACCGAACGCGAGCGCGAGGTGATGGCCTGCATCCTGGCCGGCAAGCTCAACAAGGTGATCGCCGACGAGTTGCAGATCGCGATGCGCACCGTCGAGGTTCACCGTGCCCACATCTTCGAGAAGATGGGCGTGCGCTCGGCCGTGGAACTGGCTCAGCGCCTCTCTGCGCTCGGCCTCACCGCCTCCAGGTAAATTATTCCGCGCCGCCGCGTCAGGCGATATTCGCCCAGCGGGAAAGCCGGACGCCGGTCAAGGCCGGCGCTCAGCAACTGGCGACATATTTCACGCAGGCGCGCCTCGCTCGGAATGCCCACCCGATGGCGCGCCAGCAGATAGCGCAGCACATTGCGCACACGCGGCTCGTCGAGCGTCTGCAGGACGGCCAGCGGCAGCGGAAAATCGTCGAGTTTGCCGAGATCGGACCGCGCGAGCGCGTCAAGCAGATCCTGCGCTTCGGCAAAACGCGCCGCTGCCGCGGCCAGATTTCGCGCGGCGGCGGGAAAACGTTGCAGCAACGGCGCGATGACGCGATGACGGAGGAAATTGCGCGCGTGGCGGAGGTCGGCATTGCTCTCGTCCTCGATCCAGTTCAGGCGGTGGGTCTGGGCGTAACGCACGATGCCGGCCCGATCGACCCCCAGCAGAGGTCGCAGAAGCCTGCCGCTGCAC
>JAGXSN010000034.1 GCA_018333815.1 Sulfuritalea sp.
TCGGCAACGAGACCAAGGTCAAGGTCGTCAAGAACAAGGTGGCGCCGCCCTTCCGCGAGGCCCACTTCGACATCCTCTACGGGGAAGGCATTTCCCGCGAGGGCGAGATCATCGAACTGGGCGTCACCCACAAGTTCATCGACAAGTCCGGCGCCTGGTATGCCTACAACGGCGAGAAGATCGGCCAGGGCAAGGACAACGCGCGCGAATACCTGCGCGAGCATCCCGAGATCGCGCGCGAGATCGAGAACAAGATCCGCGTCGCGGTCGGCGTGGCGGCGCTCGCAGCGCCCGAGGGCGGTGAGTGATCTGACCCGGCGGGCGGTAAGTCTGCTGGCCCGGCGCGAATACAGCCGCGCCGAGCTGGCCAGAAAACTCGCGCCACTGGCTACCCCGGACGAGATCGAGACCGTGCTCGACGAACTGGCGCGCGCCGGCCTGCAATCGGATGCGCGTTTTGCCGAGAGCTATTTTCGCAGCCAGGCCGCCCGGCTCGGCGTCGCGCGCCTGCGTCAGACCCTGCGCCAGAAGGGCGTGGCGGCCGAGCTGATCGATGAGCGGATCGCCAGGCTGTCCAATGAGCTGCCCGACGAACTCGAACGCGCCCGCGCGGTGTGGCAGAAGAAGTTCGCGGCGGCGCCCGTCGACCGCGGCGACTGGGCACGGCAGGCGCGCTTTCTCCAGGGGCGCGGCTTCTCCGTCGAAGTCATCCGCAAGTTGCTGAAAGACCCCGAAGCATGATTCGCCTCTCGGCGCACAACCTGCACAAGAAATTTCGCGGCCGTGCGGTCGTCAAGGATGTCAGCCTGCATGTCGACGGCGGCGAGGTAGTGGGCCTGCTCGGGCCCAACGGCGCGGGCAAGACCACCTGCTTCTACATGATCGTCGGACTGATCGCCTCGGACGGCGGCGAGATTTTCATCGCCGCCGCGGGCCGGGAAACCCAGCTCACCCACCTGCCGATCCACAAGCGCGCACGCCTCGGTCTGTCGTATCTGCCGCAGGAAAACTCGGTGTTCCGCAAACTGACGGTGACCGAGAACATCCGCGCCGTGCTGGAACTGCAGGACTACGACGAGACGACGCTCGAAACCCGCCTCGACGAGCTGCTCGCCGAGCTGCACATCACCCATTTGCGCGAGCAGCCGGCCGCCGCGCTGTCCGGCGGCGAGCGGCGCCGCGTCGAGATCGCCCGCGCGCTGGCCACCCGGCCGCGCTTCATCCTGCTCGACGAGCCTTTCGCCGGGGTCGACCCGATCGCGGTGCTGGACATCCAGAAGATCATCCGCTTTCTCAAGGAGCGCGAGATCGGCGTGCTGATCACCGATCACAACGTGCGCGAAACCCTGGGCATCTGCGACCGCGCGACGATCATCAACGAGGGCGCCGTCCTCGCGGCTGGACATCCGGCCGAGATCATCGATAATGAAAGCGTGCGTCGCGTCTATCTCGGCGAACACTTCCGGATGTAGCTCACGCAGTGAAGCCCACCCTCCAGCTCCGGCTTTCCCAGCACCTGGCGCTCACGCCGCAATTGCAGCAGTCGATCCGCTTGTTGCAGCTGTCGTCGCTGGAACTGAACCAGGAAATCGAGCAGGCCCTGCAGGACAATCCCCTGCTCGAACGCGACGAACCGGGCGAAACCGCCGTCTTTTCCGGCGCCGGCGATGCGCTCGCGCATGTGAAGGGCGAAGACTCGCCCGCCGGCGCCGACGAGCGCACCGACGCAGCCGCCGACTGGCCGCGGGACGAGCTCGAATGGCCCGCTCAGGCCCGGGGGCCGCGCGATCCCAACGACGAAAGCGACGTCGATGCCGGCGAAATGCAGGCCGCCGGCATCTGCCTGCGCGATCATCTCATCGCCCAGCTCGCCTTGAGCCAGCTGTCCGGCCGACAGCGGCTGCGCGTCGCCTTTCTCGTCGAAGCGCTCGACGACGACGGCTATCTGGATCTGTCCCTCGAGGAACTCGCCGCCGCGATGCCCGCCGAACTGCTCGACGAGCCCGACGAGGCGTGCGCCGACCTGACGATCGCGCTCAGGCTGTTGCAGAGCCTCGATCCGCCGGGCGTCGGCGCGCGCGACCCGCGCGAATGCCTGCTGCTGCAACTGGCCAACCTGCCGGACTCCTGGATCAACGGACTCGCGCGCACCATCGTGCGCGATCATCTCGACCAGCTGGCGCAGCGCGACTATGTGCGCATCATGAAGAGTCTCGGTTGCGACGACGAGTCGCTGCGCGAGGCGCAGGAGCTGATCCGCTCGCTCAACCCGCGCCCCGGCGCGCCGTTCGCTCCGCTCGATACGCGCTACATCGTACCCGACGTCGTGGTGCGCAAGCTGCGCGGCCAATGGCTCGCCCAGCTCAACCAGGAAGCGATCCCGCGCCTGCGCATCAACCGCCTGTATGCCGACCTGCTGCGCCGCCAGCGCACCAACGGCGGCGGCAACCTCGCCGGCCAGCTGCAGGAGGCCAAGTGGTTGATCAAAAACGTGCAGCAGCGGTTCGACACCATCGCCCGCGTCGCCCAGGCGATCGTCGACCGCCAGCGCGCCTTCTTCGATCACGGCGAGGTGGCGATGCGGCCGCTGACGCTGCGCGAGATCGCCGCGACCGTCGATCTGCACGAATCGACCATCTCGCGCGTGACGACGCAGAAATACCTGGCCAGTCCGCGCGGCATCTTCGAGCTCAAATACTTTTTCGGCAGCCACGTCGCCACCGACACCGGCGGCGCGGCTTCCTCCACCGCGATCCGGGCGCTGATCCGGCAGCTCGTGGGGGCCGAGGACGGTCAAAAGCCGCTCTCCGACGCCCGCATCGCGGAAATTCTCGGCGCGCAGGGCATCGTCGTGGCGCGGCGCACCGTCGCCAAGTATCGCGAATCCCTGAACATCCCGCCGGTCAACCTGCGTAAAACCCTCTAAATGGAGACATCATGAACCTGAACATCACCGGACATCACATCGAAGTCACCCCGGCATTGCGCGACTATGTTTCGGGCAAGGTGGAGAAGGTCATCCGGCATTTCGACCACGTCACCAGCGTCCATGTGATCCTTTCGGTGGAGAAGCTCGTGCAGAAAGCCGAGATTACCCTGCACGTGAAGGGCAAGGACATCCACGCCGACTGCAGCGACACCGACCTCTATGCCGCCATCGACCTGCTGATCGGCAAACTCGATCGCCAGGTGATGAAACACAAGGGCAAGCATTTCGACCACGGCCACAGCCGTCCCACGGTTCAGTAGCGCCACGCAAAATCATTCCACCGCCGGGGGGCGAGGTATATACTTCGGCCCCTGTTCGCTTTCATCGCCGGGACAATCTACCCGCCGGCGGCGTGTTTTGGCTTTACAGGGCAAACGGGCGATCCCCTTCCTGAGATGAACCTGATAGCAAACCTTCTGTCCAGCGACGTCGTCGTCGGCCTGGATGCCAGCAGCAAGAAGCGCGTTTTTGAGCAAGCCGGCCTGCTTTTCGAAAATCGTCACGGCATTGCCCGCAGCACTGTTTACGACGCCCTCTTCGCCCGCGAGAAGATGGGCTCCACCGGTCTCGGCCTCGGCATCGCCATCCCGCACGGGCGCATCAAGGGACTCAAGCAGGCGCGCGGGGCGTTTTTCAGGCTGGCGACTCCCG
The DNA here is from genome assembly GCA_018333815.1 of Sulfuritalea sp. Classification (GTDB taxonomy): domain Bacteria; phylum Pseudomonadota; class Gammaproteobacteria; order Burkholderiales; family Rhodocyclaceae; genus Sulfuricystis. Next base: position 3,641 of record JAGXSN010000034.1, read on the forward strand.
TGCCCTTCGACGCTCCCGACGGTCAGGACGTCGATCTGGTCTTCGTCCTCCTCGTGCCGGAGGCCGCCAGCGAGCATCATCTGCAGCTGCTCTCCGAACTGGCCCAGATGTTCAGCGACAAGGCCTTCCGCGAGAAGCTCTCCGCCGCCCCCGATGCGGGTGCGACTCACGCGCTGTTCGCGCAGTGGCAATCCGACAGTTGATCGTCGCCCAGCTGTTCGAAAGGAATCGCGAACGGCTGCAGCTTTCCTGGATCGGCGGCACGCTCAACCGCCCGATCGCCGTCAACCGCGACGATGTCTCGCCGGCCGACCTGATCGGCCACCTCAACCTGATCCATCCGGAGCGCGTCCAGGTGCTCGGCTCGCCCGAGATCCTCTGGTACAAGCGCCATCTCGACGATCCCAAGGAGCACATCTTTCAGCAGGTGATCGATGCCCACCCGCCCGCGATCATCGTCGCCGACGACTGCGACATACTCGACGAGATCCGCCTGGCCTGCGAGGCCACCGACACCCCGTTGTTTTCCACGCCCCTGCCGACCGCGCAGGTGATCGATTCGCTTCGGGTCTATGTTTCGCGCCAGCTCGCCGAGACGGTAACGCTGCACGGCGTGTTCATGGACGTGCTCGGCATCGGCGTGCTGATCACCGGCGACTCGGGTGTCGGCAAGAGCGAGCTGGGTCTGGAACTGATCACGCGCGGCCACGGCCTGGTCGCCGACGACGTCGTCGAGGTCTCGCGCGTCGCGCCGGACGTGCTCGAAGGCCGCTGCCCGGAACTGCTCAAGGATTTCATCGAGGTGCGCGGCCTCGGTCTGCTCAACATCCGCACCATTTTCGGCGAAACCGCCTGCCGCCGCAAGATGCGTCTCAAGCTGATCGCCCACCTGCAGCGCCCCAATCCCGGTTACCACGACATGACGCGCCTGCCCCTCGACGCGCTGGCCGAAACCGTGCTGGGCGTGCCGATCCGCAAGGTCGTGCTGCCCGTCGCGGCCGGCCGCAACCTGGCGGTGCTGCTGGAGGCGGCGGTGCGTTCGACAATTTTGCTGCTGCGCGGCATCGACAGCATGGAGGAGTTTCTCCAGCGCCAGCAGCGCGCGCTCGAACAGGCGGACTTCAACTGAGGATCACCGGTTCGCCCGGCGCCTTGCGCTATGATGGTCGAACCCCATATTGCAGAGACCTGCAACCCGACGCTCACGACCATGGCCGGACTCGACCGCAAAACACCGATCCCCACCGAAATCAAGCTGCACCAGAAATCGCGCGAGATGGAGATCTCCTTCGCCGACGGCAGCAACTTCCGTCTTTCCTGCGAATTCCTGCGCGTTCATTCGCCCTCCGCCGAAGTGCGCGGCCACGGGCCCGGCCAGGAAACCCTGCAGACCGGCAAGCGCAATGTCGAAATCAAGGCCCTGGAGCCGGTCGGCAACTATGCCGTGCAGCCCTTCTTTTCCGACGGCCACGACACGGGCATTTATTCCTGGGACCTGCTTTATTCGCTGGGCAGGAATCGCGACACGCTCTGGGCCGACTATCTGGCCCGTCTCGCAGCGGCCGGCGCCAGCCGTGACATCGATTCGACCACCCTGCCACCCAAGACGGGGGCGAGCTGCGCCAAACATTGAGGGGCAACCGCATGGCGGACACCCATTTCGGCTTTGAAACCGTTCCTGAAGGCGAGAAGGCCGATCGGGTGCGCGGCGTGTTTTCTTCGGTCGCCGACAAGTATGACCTGATGAACGATCTGATGTCCGCCGGCCTGCACCGGCTCTGGAAGGTTTTCACTCTCCAGGTCGCCGCCGTCCGACCCGGCGAGAAGGTTCTGGACATCGCTGGCGGCACGGGCGATCTCGCCTCGGCTTTTCGCGAGCGGGTCGGCGCGGCCGGAGAAGTCTGGCTCACCGACATCAACAACGCGATGCTGACGCGCGGGCGCGACCGTCTGCTGGACGAGGGCCGCCTGGGCCCCGTAGCCCAGTGCGACGCCGAGAGGCTGCCATTCCCGAACGATCGCTTCGACGTCGTTGCCGTCGCCTTCGGCCTGCGCAACATGACCCATAAGGATGCCGCGCTGAAGGAGATGCGGCGCGTCCTGCGCCCCGGCGGACGCCTGCTGGTGCTCGAGTTTTCCAAGGTCTGGGAACCTCTCGCCCCCGCTTATGATTTCTATTCCTTCAAGGTGCTGCCCTGGCTGGGCCAGAAGGTGGTGGACGATCCCGACAGCTATCGCTACCTCGCCGAGTCGATCCGCATGCATCCCGATCAGGAAACCCTGAAGGGCTTGATGGAGGAGGCCGGCCTCGCCCGTGTCGAGTATTTCAATCTCACGGCCGGCGTGGTCGCCCTGCACCGCGGCTACAAGCTCTGATGGCGGACGCGGTTTTTCTCGCTGCCCTCAACCATTTGCTGGCACAGGCCGACTGGGCGCGCCTGCGCCTTCTTCCCTTCGCAGGCCGCCCGGTGCGCCTCGAAATGCCGCCCTTCGTTTTTTCCTTCATGATCGCCACCGACGGCCGGCTGCAGGATAACCCCGACCCCGCAACCGCAGACGTTGTCATCCGCCTGCCAGCGGACGCGGCCTTTCTCCTGCCTCTGGGTCAGGACCGGATGATGGCGCAGGCCACCGTCGCGGGCAACGCGGAATTCGCCACCGAACTGTCCTTCGTCCTGCGCCACCTGCGCTGGGACATCGAGGAGGACCTGTCGACAGTGATCGGCGACATCGCCGCCCACCGGATCATGCAGGGCGCGGGGACACTGGCCGACTGGCAGCGTCGGGCCGCGACCAACCTGGCCGGAAATGTGACCGAATACCTTACCCTCGAACGGCCGATGCTGGTTCCAACGGGCGAGCTGGAAACCTTGCGCGACTGCATTGCCCGGCTGAACGAGGGTCTGGACGACGCGGAAAGACGGCTCACCCGGCTCTGACTGCGCGGCCGACCGACCGCAGCAACCCCTACTTCCGGTCGTCGCAATCCTCGGTCAGCACCAGCAGGGCGGCGACTTCGTGGGTTTCGGGCATGGCCAGCGGCCGCGCGAAGCACCGCAGCCAGCGTGTCCCGCCTTTCGGCGGGGCCACCCCGATGCGCATCTGGACGCCCGAGGGATCGCTCGCCTCGCCCAGCATACGCATGAGCGGGTGGTCGGCGACCGGCAGGGCGACCCCCGCGGCATCGACCCAGAGCAGGTTCAATGCGTCGAAGCGCATGCCGCGCGGCATGGCTGCGCAAAACAGCTGTTCCGCCGCCTGGTTGGCGATCACCACCTGTCCCGCGGCATCGACCAGCACAATGGCGAAGGGCAACGCGGCGAAGACCGCGGTGAATCCGGCGGCAGTGCGGCGGCGTGCCGCCTCGGCTTCCATGAAAGCGGTGATGTCCTCCTTGACCGCCATGAAATGGGTGATCTTCCCTTTCGCGTCATGCACCGGCGATATCGACGCGCGCTCCCAATACAGGGAGCCGTCCTTGCGCCGGTTGTGGAAGACCCCGCGCCATTCCTTGCCCGTCTTGATCGTTTTCCAGAGACGTCGGTATTCCTCGGCCGAGGTTTCGCCCGACTTGAGCAGTCGGGGAGTCTGGCCCAGCGCCTCGTCCACCCGGTAACCGGTCGTCGCCACGAACTTCGGATTGGCATAGACGATCCTGCCGTCGGCATCGGTGACGATGATGGTCGCCGGACTCTGCTCCAGCGCATGCATCAGCAGGCGTTGGCGCTGGCTGGCGCTCGTGTATTTTTCCCGCGATAGCGAGGTCGCCACGCGCCGGGCGCTGTCCAGAGCACGGGCGCGCGCCTCGCTTTCCCGCAGCCAGGCGCGCAAGGTGTTGGTCGACACACTGAACTCGCGCGCGATTTCCAGCAGGGGCGCGTCGCCCGCGCGCATGCGGGCCACGGCCTGTTCCCTGGTTTCCTTGCTGTGGCGCATCGGCAGTCCGGCCTTCTCGTGTATCCGGCGGTTTAGCCGTCCCGCCGGCGCCGATTTTCTCCGGCGCCGTGCGACCTACTTGTGCCGCAACTTCTGGATCGACGCGAGCTGAGCGACCGCCTCGGCCAATTCGATCTGGGCGCGCGCGTAATCCAGTTCCGCACCCCTGTCGGCCATGGCTTCCTCGGCCTTCTTCTTGGCCTCCAGCGCCTTGGCTTCGTCGAGATCCTTGCCGCGGATCGCCGTGTCGGCCAGGACGGTGACCAGACTCGGCTGAACTTCGAGAATGCCCCCCGCGACGAAGATCAGTTCCTCCTGTTCCTGCTGTGGCGGCTTGATGCGCACCACACCCGGCTTGATGCGCGTGATCAGGGAAGCATGCCCCGGCAGGATGCCGAGCTCGCCGGCCTCGCCAGGGAGCACGACGAACTCCGCCAGGCCGGAGAAGATCTGCTCCTCCGCGCTGACGACGTCGACATGAACGGTCATTGCCATAACGGCTCCTTGGTTGTTGCAGCGCTCATTGCAGCGCTCATTGCAGCGTTTTGGCCTTCTCGAACACCTCCTCGATGCCGCCGACCATGTAGAAGGCCTGCTCGGGCAACGGGTCGCATTCGCCCTCAACGATCATGCGGAAGCCCTTGATGGTGTCCTTGAGGGTCACATATTTGCCTGCCGTGCCGGTGAATACCTCGGCCACGAAGAAGGGTTGCGACAGGAAGCGCTGGATCTTACGCGCGCGCGCGACCGTCAGTTTGTCCTCGGGAGAGAGCTCGTCCATGCCGAGAATCGCGATGATGTCGCGCAGTTCCTTGTAACGCTGCAAGGTGGCCTGCACGCGGCGGGTGGTCGAGTAGTGCTCCTCGCCGATGACGTTCGGGTCGACCTGGCGCGAGGTGGAGTCGAGCGGATCGACCGCGGGATAGATGCCCAGCGAGGCGATGTCGCGCGACAGCACGACGGTAGCGTCGAGGTGGCCGAAGGTGGTGGCCGGCGACGGGTCGGTCAGGTCGTCCGCCGGCACATACACGGCCTGGATCGAGGTGATCGAGCCGGTCTTGGTGGAGGTGATACGCTCCTGCAGGCGGCCCATTTCCTCGGCCAGCGTCGGCTGGTAGCCCACCGCCGAAGGCATGCGGCCCAGCAGCGCGGACACTTCGGTACCGGCCAGGGTATAACGGTAGATATTATCGACGAAGAAGAGGATGTCGCGGCCCTCGTCGCGGAAGGCTTCGGCCATGGTCAGGCCGGTCAGCGCGACGCGCAGGCGGTTGCCGGGCGGCTCGTTCATCTGGCCGAACACCATGCCCACCTTGTCGAGCACGTTGGACTCCTTCATCTCGTGATAGAAGTCGTTGCCCTCGCGGGTGCGCTCGCCGACGCCGGCGAACACCGA
>JAGXSN010000035.1 GCA_018333815.1 Sulfuritalea sp.
CCGCCATCGCCTTTGCGCTGGCGGCGGCCCTGGCCGGCTGGGAGTGGGCCGGCCTGATGCAGGCCGGGCCGCGCGGACGCGTCCTCTATGGCCTGCTGATATTCGGCCTGTGCCTGCTGTTCGGCACGCGCCCGGAAGAAGGCTTCCCTCTCCTCTGGGGCATTGCCGCGTTGTTCTGGCTGACCATTGCGCCGCTTTGCCTGAAATGGAAATGGCCGTCCGCCGGCATCATGACGGGCCTGGTCGTCCTGGTGCCGACCTGGGCCGCGCTGGCGGCCCTGCACCAGCGCAGTCCTCTGCTGCTGCTGGCCGTCATGGCGCTGGTCTGGGCGGCGGACATCGCCGCTTTCTGCGCCGGCCGCACTTTCGGCAGGCGCAAGCTCGCGCCGCAAATCAGTCCCGGCAAAACCTGGGAGGGCGTCGCCGGCGCCGTGGTCGGTGTGCTTGCCTACGGCATGGCGGTGGCGCCCTTCCTGCCGGTCGTGCATTGCGTCCGGCCCTGGGCGCTGGCCGGACTGCTGCTGTTGCTCACGGCGCTTGCCATCGTCGGCGACCTGTTCGAGTCGCTGGTCAAGCGTCAGGCCGGCGTGAAGGACAGCAGCGCGCTGCTGCCCGGTCATGGCGGCATCCTCGACCGCATCGACAGCCTGACCGCGACGCTGCCGCTGGTGGCGTTGACTCTATACTGGACCGCGTGACGAAAATGAAGAAACTGACCGTCCTGGGCGCCACGGGGTCGATCGGCGCGAGCACGCTCGACGTGGTGGCGCGTCATCCCGACCGCTTCGAAGTGGCGGCCCTCACCGGCAACAGCCGCGCCGATCTGCTCTACGAGCAATGCCTGCGCCATCGGCCGCGCTACGCCGTGGTCGGCGCGGAGGGCGCCGCCGCACTGGCTGCGCGCCTGCGCGGCGCGGGCCTGGCGACCGAAGTGCTGGCCGACCCGCAGGCGCTGGAATTCGTCGCCGCGCTGCCCGAGGTCGATACCGTGATGGCGGCAATCGTCGGCGCCGCCGGGCTTATGCCGACGCTCGCCGCGGTGCGCGCGGGCAAGCGCGTGCTGCTGGCGAACAAGGAAGCGCTGGTGATGGCCGGCGCGCTGTTCATGGCCGCGGTGAAGGCGCACGGCGCGACGCTGCTGCCGATCGACAGCGAGCACAACGCGGTGTTCCAGTCGCTGCCGGCGAACTACGCCGGCGATCCGGCCGCGGCGGGCATCCGTCATGTCGTGCTTACCGCCTCCGGCGGGCCGTTCCGCAGCGTGCCGCTCGAACGCTTCGCAACGGTCACGCCCGCCGAGGCCTGCGCGCACCCGAACTGGTCGATGGGGCGCAAGATTTCGGTCGATTCGGCGACGCTGATGAACAAGGGGCTCGAAGTGATCGAGGCGCACTGGCTGTTCGACCTCGCGCCCGACCAGATCGAGGTGGTGGTGCACCCCCAGAGCGTGATCCATTCCCTGGTGCAGTACGTCGACGGTTCGGTGATCGCCGAACTCGGCAATCCCGATATGCGCACGCCGATCGCCCACGCGCTGGCCTGGCCCGAGCGCATCGCGGCGGGCGTGGCGCCGCTCGATCTGCCGGGGCTCGCGCGACTGGACTTCGAGCGCCCCGATGGCACGCGCTTTCCCTGTCTCGCCCTGGCCTACCGGGCCCTGCGCGAGGGCGGCAACGCGGCGACGGTGCTCAATGCCGCCAACGAGGTGGCCGTGGCGGCCTTTCTCGCCGGGAAGTTGCCTTTCCCCGGCATCGCGGCCGTCATCGCCGCGACGCTCGACGCCGTGCCTGGCGCAAAGCTGCCCGACCTGGCGGCGATCCTGGCCGTCGACGCCGCGGCGCGCCGCATCGCGTCCGACCAGCTCGTGCGGCGGCAACCATGAACCTCGAAGGCGCGCTCTGGGTGATCGGCGGTTTCGCGCTGGCGCTCGGCGTCCTGATCGTCGTGCATGAACTGGGGCACTACGCCGCCGCGCGCCTGTGCAACGTCAAGATCCTGCGCTTCTCGGTCGGCTTCGGCCGGCCGCTGTGGCTGCGCCGCTGCGGCAAGGACCAGACCGAGTGGGCGCTGGCGGCCTTCCCGCTCGGCGGCTACGTGAAAATGCTCGACGAGGGCGAGGGCGCCGTCCCCGCGCACGAGGCGCCGCGCGCCTTCAACCGCCAGAGCCTGGGCAAGCGCAGTTTCATCGTGATCGCCGGGCCGCTGGCGAATTTTCTCCTCGCCGTCGTGCTCTACGGGTTCTTGTTCCATACCGGCGTCGAGGAGCCGCGGCCGGTGTTCGGGGAGCCGCCGCCCGCCACGCTCGCGGCCGCGGCGGAAATCGGCGCCGGCCAGACGGCGCGCAGCGTCGCCGGCAAGCCGGTGGCCACCTGGGGCGAGTTGCGCTGGGAGATGTTGCGCCACGTGCTCGACCGGGAGAGCGTCGTGATCGAGACCATCGACGCGCACGGCGCCATCGAATTCCACCGCCTCGAGCTGGGACGGCTCGCCCCCGCCGCGCTGGAGGGCGACGTGATGCAGGCGCTCGGCCTGCAGTTGCATCGTCCGGATCTGCCTGCGGTGATCGGCGGCGTGCAGCCGGACTCGCCGGCGGCACGCGCCGGCGTGCGGGTCGGCGACCGGGTGACGGCCATCGACGGGCAGCCGGTCGACGGCTGGCGCGCCGTGACGCAGGCCATTCGTGCAGCCGGAACGCGCGAGCTCGTCATCGATCTGGAGCGCGACGCGCAGCTGCTGCGCATCGGCGTCGCGCCGGAATTCGCCACGGTGGGCGGCCAGACGATCGCGCGCATCGGCGTCGCGGTGCGCGACGACCCGGAATTGCGGCGTCAGTTCATGGTCAGCGTGAGCTACGGCCCGCTCGAGTCGCTCGAGCGGGCGCTGGCGCAGACCTGGGACACTGCGGCGCTCAGCCTGCGCATGATCGGCCGGATGATCACCGGCGAGCTGTCGCTGCGCAACCTGTCCGGGCCGGTCACCATCGCCGACTACGCCGGTCAGACGGCGCGCATGGGCGCCGATTACTACCTGCGTTTCCTCGCCCTCATCAGCATCAGCCTGGGTGTGCTCAACCTGCTGCCCATTCCGCTGCTGGACGGGGGGCACTTAATGTATTATCTGGCGGAGCTCATCAAGGGGGGACCGCTCGCCGAGCGCACGCTGGCAATCGGCCAGCGCATCGGCCTGGCCCTGCTGGCGTTGCTGATGGGTCTGGCGCTCTACAATGACATCCTTCGTCTCATTTCCGGCTGACGCATGAATCGTTTTGTTCTGGCAGGCCTGGCGGCGGCGCTGATAGCGACCGGCGCGGCCGCTTTCGAGCCCTTCGTGGTACGCGACATCCGCGTCGAAGGCATCCAGCGCACCGAGGCCGGCACGGTGTTCAGCTATCTGCCCGTCAAGGTCGGCGATACGCTCACCGAGGATCAGGCGGCGCAGGCGATCAAGGCGCTGTTCGGCACCGGCTTCTTCAAGGACGTGCGCCTCGAGGTCGAAGGGGGCGTGCTCGTGGTGTTCGTCGAGGAGCGCCCCGCGATCGCCGCGCTGGACTTCACCGGGGTCAAGGCCTTCGACAAGGAGAATCTGCGCAAGGGCCTGCGCGAAGTCGGCCTCGCCGAGTCGCGCATTTTCGATCGCGCCATGGTCGAGCGCGCCGAGCAGGAACTCAAGCGCCAGTATCTGGCCCAAGGCTACTATGCGGCCGAGGTCAGGACGACGGTGACGCCCCTCGAGCGCAACCGCGTCAGCATCGGCTTTGCGGTGGAGGAAGGCCGGATCGCCAAGATCCGCCAGATCAACATCGTCGGGGCGAAAAGTTTCCGGGAAAAGGACCTCCTCGACCTGTTCGCCCTGCGCACGCCGGGCTGGCTGACCTGGTACACCAAGAACGACCAGTACTCCAAGCAAAAACTGTCCGGCGACCTGGAGACGCTGCGTTCCTGGTATCTCGATCGCGGCTTCGTCGAGTTCAATATCGAGTCGACGCAGGTCTCGATTTCGCCGGATCGGCAGGACATCTACATCACCATCAACATCAGCGAGGGCGAGCGCTACACGGTTTCCTCGGTGAAGCTGGCCGGCGCCCTGCTGCTGCCCGAGGACGAGCTGCTCGGGCTGGTGACGATCAAGCCCGGTGCGCAATTCTCGCGCGAGCGGGTCACCGAGACGACCAAGGCGATCGCCGAGCGGCTCGGCAACGACGGCTACGCCTTCGCCAACGTGAATGCCGCGCCGGAACTCGACCGGGAAAAGAAGCAGGTGGCGTTCACCCTGTTCGTCGATCCGGGCCGGCGCGTCTATGTCAGGCGCATCCAGGTGCAGGGCAACGACCGCACCCGCGACGAGGTGATCCGGCGCGAAATGCGCCAGATGGAAGCCGCGTGGTACGACGGCGCGCAGATCAACAAGTCGCGCACGCGCGTCGACCGCCTCGGCTATTTCGACGAGGTGACGATCGAAACGCCTGCGGTGCCCGGCACCACCGACCAGGTCGATGTCCATGTCAATGTCAAGGAAAAGCCCACCGGCAACATGATGCTGGGCGCCGGCCTGTCGAGCTCCGAGGGTCTGGTGTTCTCCGGTTCGCTCCAGCAGCAGAACCTGTTCGGCAGCGGCAAGCATGTCGGCATCGGCTTCAATACCAGCAGGATCACCAAGCTGTATTCCTTCTCCTACACGGATCCTTATCACACCGTCGATGGGGTCAGCCGCGGCTTCGACCTCTACGTGCGCGACACCGACACGCAGAAGATGACCACCATCGCCACCTACGCGACCAATTCGGTCGGCGGTGGCATCCGCTACGGCATTCCGATCGGCGAGGACGACACCATCAACTTCGGTTTGGCCTACGACGCCACCCAGATCAAGACGACCACCTACACGCCGGCGCGCTTCCAGGACTTCCTCAACCAGTATGGCGACCAGTTTTCCGGGCTGATCGGCACCCTCGGCTGGGCGAAAAACACCCTCGACAGCCACATCTATCCGATGCAGGGGTATGTCGCGCGCGTCGGCGGCGAGGTCGGCCTGGGCGGCACCCTGCGCTATTACCGCGCCAACATGCAGTACCAGCGCTACTTCCCGATCGGCCGCACCTACGCCCTCATGCTCAATGGCGAATTCGGCCTGGCCGACGGCATGGGGGGGCGGCCGTTGCCCTTCTACAAATACTTCTACGCGGGCGGCGTCGGTTCGGTGCGCGGTTACAAGGCCGGGTCGCTCGGCCCGGTCGCGGTGGGCACGACCAACGAGGAACGTCTCGGCGGCGACCGGCGCCTCGTCGCCAACGCCGAATTCCTTTTCCCGATGCCCGGCGGCGGGCGGGACCGCTCCCTGCGTCTGGGCGCCTTCGTCGATGCCGGCTGGGTATGGGGCGTCGGCGACAAGATGGATGTCGGCGACATGCGCTACAGCGCCGGCCTGTCGCTGGCCTGGACTTCGCCGCTCGGGCCCTTGAAGTTCAGCCTGGCGCAGCCGCTCAACAAGAAGGATGGCGACAAAATCCAGCGCCTGCAGTTCCAGCTGGGCACCTTATTCTGATTCAGGAGAAAGCATGAAACGCATGATTTTCATGGCCCCCGTGCTGCTGGCGCTGGCGGCGACGCCCGCGCTGGCCGAGTTCAAGTTGGGATTCGTCAACGGCCAGCGCGTGGTGAACGAGTCGCCCCAGGCCAAGCGCGCCAAGCAGAGGCTGGAGAAGGAGTTCGAGAAGCGCGACCAGGAGCTGCAACAGCTGGCCAAACGCCTGCAGACGATGCAGGAGAATCTCGAGAAGAACGCCGTGACCATGGCCGAAAGCGAGCGGCGCACGCGCGAGCGCGAATTCAACGACCTCAACCGCGATTTCCAGCGCAAGCAGCGCGAGTTCCGCGAAGACCTCAACCTGCGCCAGAACGAGGAGATGGCGGCGATCTTCGAGCGCGCCAACCGGGTCATCAAGCAGATCGCCGAGGCCGAGAAGTTCGACCTGATCGTGCAGGAAGCGGTGTATTTCAGCCCGCGCATCGACATCACGGAAAAGGTGATCCGGGCGCTTGCCGCCGAAGCGGGCAAATAAGCATCCCCGCGCCATGGCCCGCAGCCTCGGCGAAATCGTCGCCCGCTTCGGCGGCGAGCTGACGGGCGACGCGGGGCGCGTCGTCACGGGCCTGGCGACCCTGGAAGCCGCCACGCCCGAGCAGCTCAGCTTCCTCGCCCATCCCAAATACCGCGGCCAGCTGGCGCAAACGCGCGCCGGCGCGGTGATCCTCGCGCCGGCGGAGGCGGCGGCCTGTCCCTGCGCCGCCATCGTCGTTGCGCAGCCCTATCTTTATTACGCCCGCGTGTCGCAATGGCTGGCCGCCACGCCCGCTCCGGCGCCGGGCATCC